>CAJXUF010000090.1 GCA_913061175.1 uncultured Psychrobacter sp. | reverse complement strand
GAGCAAGCCGTTGCTAATCATCGCTGAAGATGTAGAAAACGAAGCACTAGCGACACTAGTTGTAAACAATATGCGTGGCGGCTTGAAAACTTGTGCCGTTAAAGCACCAGGTTTCGGCGATCGTCGTAAAGCAATGCTAGAAGACATCGCAACGCTAACTGGCGGTACTGTAATCTCTGAAGAGATTGGCCTAAGCTTAGAGACTGCTACTCTAGAGCAACTTGGTACTGCTAAGAAAGTGACTGTCGGTAAAGAAAACACTGTTATCGTTGATGGCGCTGGCAACAAAGCTGACATCGAAAACCGTGTTGAGTCTATCAACCGTCAAATCGAAGAGTCTACGTCTGACTATGACAAAGAAAAGCTACAAGAGCGTGTTGCTAAACTAGCAGGCGGCGTAGCAGTGATCAAAGTCGGCGCAGCAACCGAAACAGAAATGAAAGAGAAGAAAGACCGTGTTGACGATGCGCTACATGCAACTCGTGCAGCGGTTGAAGAAGGCGTTGTACCTGGTGGCGGTGTTGCCTTGGTTCGTGCGATGAATGCATTGTCTGAACTACGCGGTGATAACGACGACCAGAACGCTGGTATGAACATCCTACGTCGTGCGATGGAAGCACCACTACGTCAAATCGTAACCAACGCTGGCGAAGAAGCTTCAGTTGTGGTTAACGAAGTGAAGAGTGGCAGTGGTAACTACGGTTACAACGCAGCGACTGGCGAATATGGCGATATGCTAGAGATGGGTATCCTTGATCCAGCTAAAGTTGCTCGTTCAGCGCTAGAAAATGCTGCATCTGTTGCAGGCTTAATGCTAACGACTGAAGTTATGATCACTGACTTACCGCAAGGTGATGACGGTATGGCTGCTATGGGCGGCGGTGCTGGAATGGGCGGTATGGGTGGAATGGGCGGCATGATGTAATATATGTCGTTCATATATATAAGTCTTAGTGTTATAGTTTTTGTTCCATAGCACTTTGTGAAATGAGACCCCAATGAGCGTTAGCTTATTGGGGTTTTTTATGTCTAAATTTCATATAAATTTATTACAATTGTATAAACTATACTTCAGCTATTATTTAGACTTGAAGTATAAATAATTATCAATAAATTTCTGAAGGATTGAATATGCAATTATTTTTTCACGATGTTGGCTTGAAAGGTTCAGCAAGAGATTTTCCTAAAACTATTTTCAGTGAAATCTCGGTAGAGCATATTCTTCAGAATGTCCCAGCTGATTTAAAAGATGAAATGAGTAAGAGACTAAAAGAGAGTTTTCCTGATGGTTTCTGCAACGTATGGGGAGTTCCTGCAGGCGCTAAAAGTGTCATTAAACGTTTGAATGTTAATGATGCAATGCTGTTAATAAGAACAACAGGTGGTTCAGGAGATTTGCCAGCTCTTTGTGTAGTTAAAGAGTTTTGGAGAGAGCCAATGTCAGAACTGTCTAACTTTCTTTGGGAGAGCGGCCATTACCCTTTTGTTTTTTTCTTTAAAACACAAAAAATTGAACTCACTTGGAGTCAGTTTAAAGAGCACGTTGGTTATAAGATGAATTTTAGACCCAGTGGTAATGTTTACAGAGTCAAAGAAGCAGACAGCAAACTATCAAGTTTTGGCAATGTTGAAAGTTATATTGATTTTTTAATCAATGGATTAAAGATAAGTGAGTCAGTATTACAGTACCAAATTGATGCCTCTGGTCATGCTAGTGAATATGAAGAAGGTGAACGGAAACTTAGGGAGGTATCTTATTTTGCAAGAAACCCTCAGCTAGTAAAAGCAGCTAAGGATATTTATGGTTATACATGTCAAGCTTGCACATTCAATTTTGAAGACGTTTATGGAGAGTTAGGTAAACATTACATAGAGTGCCATCATCTAAATCCTTTATCTGAAAGAGAAACTTCTTATAGGAGTTCAATTGACGATGTTTGTGTACTTTGTTCAAATTGCCATCGTATGATTCATCGTCCTAATTCTACACTTACACTGAAACAGCTCAAAGAGCAGCTAGAAAATTATTGAAAGTGATGCAAGAAAAGGAATATAAGATATACATTTTCTCCAATACTATCTACTAATTCATTGTATCTCGCTTAACTCAAATGAAATCATAAAGGGTCGAGCGAGACATTTTTCTCCTAATCTGTATAAAAGAGTCTCAAACAAAAATAGGTAAAGTTGTCTTATTGATTACCTTTCTCACCGATAAATGAGTGTGAATGTCTTTTACGCTAGCAAGCTTGTGTAGCTTACGTGTGAACCGCTCATAACCATCAAGATTAGGGCTCACTACTTCTAATAAATAATCATAAGAACCCGATACCACATGTCCATTAATCACCTCGTCCATATTGGACAGGGCGCGTTCGAAGGCTGCAATAGAGTCTTCTTGGTGGCTGTTAAGACTGACCTCCACAAAGAAACTCATTGCAATACCCGCTTTGGCTTTATTTACGTTTGCTTGATAGTTCTCTATATAGCCTTCGTCCTCCAAACGTTTTAGGCGTCGCGCGCAAGGAGACGGCGACAGCCCTATACGTTCGGACAGTTCGGCTGTAGATAAGCGCGCTTCTTTCTGAAGCACTTCCAAGATATGGCGATCGATTTTGTCCATAATTTACCTTTTGGCTTTTTTAAGCCAATAATTTTTCTTTAATTAGCATTATCCACCAAATATTTGTAAAATTGCAATGAATAAATAGAGATAAAAGCGCGTATTTTAATCGATAATTGGTCTTTGTATACCAGCATAAGACACGACTATGAATACGATATTCCATCCCTCATCGCACAAAAATCCTTTGTTTGTAATGTCGCCACTAATCAAAGGCTATGTGGCGATGAGCGTCGTCTTATTGATTTGGTCAGGCTTTGCGTTGACTGTACGAGCGGTTGGAGCATCGTCGCTAAGTATTGCGGATGTCATGCTTATTCGCTTTAGTGTACCGCTGGTCTTATTGACTCCTTGGGTACTCTCTAGTTTGAATGAAGTCAAAAATATAAGACTGCCAGACATCATGTTTGTTTTACTTGGTGGCGTGCCTTTTCTTTTATTGGCCGCTTTTGGTGCAAGTACGGTACCAGCAGCTTACGTTGGTACTATTTTGACAGGGACACCAGTCTTCTTTGCCGCAATATTGTCTTTTATTTTTTATCGTCAGCGAATATCATTGAAGAAATTTGCCGCATTAATCCTTATTCTTTTTGGTATCGCTACTATGATTGGCGGGCGTGCACAGTCAGTGCCTAATAGTCTTCTGTACGGTGTAGGGTTACTGTTGATGGCAAGCCTGATTTGGGCGGGTTATACCTTAGGGTTAAAAAGCACCAAGTTGAGTCCAATCGCTATTGCTATCGTGCTCTCTTATACCTCGTTTTTTCTGACATTGATGATGGTCCTGTCTGGTATTGTGGAGACCAATATAGGTTCTGTATCTTTTGATGAAGCGCTTCCGTTTATCCTAGTACAAGGACTTGGTGTAGGGGTGGTATCAACTATTGCATTTTCTTATGCGGTCAAAAAACTGGGCTCCATTCGTACCTTATTACTTGGCTCTTTGTCACCAGGATTAACCGCTATACTGGCTACGCTGATACTCAATGAATCTTTATCGGTCATTATGATATGCGGCATCGTACTCAGTACCATTGGCGTCATTTTGTCCAATCGAGCAAAATAAATTAATTGAGGAAGTATCATGATGTTAAACAATATGCCTATCATTAATGGTGATCCATTGTGGGCGTTGTTAGGTAGGTTTCGTACTGACCAGCGCAAACATAAAATAGATCTATTGGTTGGTGTCTATCGGGATGAGTATGGCAATACGCCTGTGATGAAAACCGTGCAAGACGCAGAAATGCATCTTGCTCATGAAGCTCATTCGAAGGCTTATGGCATGTTATCGGGTAACGCTAATTTTAACCAGCAAATGGCAAAATTTGTACTGGGTGACAGTCCAAGTCTAAAAAACCAATGCACGATTCAGACGGTTGGGGCATCAGGTGCGTTGCGACTCATTGCGGATTTGATCGCTACGCTCTCTCCAGATTCAACCGTTTGGATCAGTAACCCTGGCTATATCAATCATCGTCCGCTGATGGAAGGTGCTGGGTTAACAGTTGATATGTATCCTTGGCAAAATAAAAATGGCCAGTTAGACATTGATGCGTGCCTTGTCGCGTTAGAAAAAGCAAAAGAAGGAGACGTGTTGTTATTACATGCGTGCTGCCATAATCCTACCGGTATAGACCCTTCTCTAGAGCAGTGGCAACTGTTTTCTGATAAATGTAAACAGAAAAATGTTGTCCCGTTTATTGATATGGCGTATCAAGGTTTTGGAGATGATCCTGATGCCGATGCTGCAGGACTTCGTTTAATGATTGAAGACGCTGATTTTGCATTTATCGCCGCCAGCTGTTCAAAAAATATGGGTCTATACAATGAGCGGACGGGTATTGCTACGGTGATGACGACGAACCATGAGCGTCACGCAGATATACAGACACTCTTAGAAACCATCACACGTGCCAACTACTCTATGCCGCCCAATCACGGTGCCGCAGTGGCATCTTATTTGCTAGACAAACCAGACGCTTGGCTAGTCGAGCTGGCAAGCTACCGTAGTAGGGTAGATACTATTCGCCAAGCATTAGGCGCAGCATTAAAAGATAGGGGTGCACCTGCAGAGTTTTTGGACATTTCGCAACAAAAAGGCATGTTTTCTCTATTACCGCTAACAGAAAATCAAATGCTGATATTGCAAGATGAGTTCGCGATCTACGGTATGCCAAATGGTAGAATCAATATTGCAGGTTTGAAAATGACGGAAATCCCTCAACTGGCTGACGCTATCATATCGATTATTTCACGTTAGAGAATAATCTTTATTATTCAGTGCAATATTTTATGCATTAATCGCAACATCAAGAAGGACACGACTATTTATACTTTATATTGGGATAAGGGTGGTGCCAATATGGCCACCCATGCTGTCTTTGAAGAGCTAGGCGTGTCTTATGAAATGATAGAAATAGACCTGTCTAAAAACATGCAAAAATCAGCTGAGTATCTAGCCATTAATCCAAATGGCAAAGTACCTACGTTGGTGCATCAGGGACAGGTCATTTATGAGTCTGCGGCAATTTTAATGTATGTGTTAGATCAGCACCCAGAGTCTGGGCTAGCACCTGACACAGGATGCCCTAGGCGCGGTGTCTATTACCAGTATTTGTTTTGGATGTCTTCTACACTGCAGGAAGCTGCTAATCGCTGGGCACATCCCGAGCAGTACATCAACGGCGAGCACAATTTGCAGCAAGTGAAAGATAAAGCGAATGATGTACTAACCCACTGCTGGGGTATTGTTGAAAAGGGATTAGCAAATAATGGTCCATGGTTGTTAGGCGATAAATTAAGTGGTGCTGATTTTCATTTATTTATGATCGCTCACTGGAGTCAGCGATATGCGAGTCGAGCACAGGATTGGACACACCTAAATGCACATTATCAAGCCATGCTAAACCGCGCCTCGGTACAAGAAATGATGGCACAAGAAGGGTTGTTGTGATCTGTTCATATGTTCAACTAAAGGATATTTGATGACTGGACTAGAAGCACTGAATGCAATGATTCTAGTGACTTCTAGCGATTGTAGTAAATGTAGTTTTATATGAAGCTACTGAAGCGCCGCATCTCTTCTAAATGTCCATGTCTTGTCATCAGGCGCGTCTTCACAGTAGTAATATCCTGCCAAATCAAAATGCTTTAGCTGTTCAGCACTTCACTTGATATTGACCATTTTCTGACCTTTCTCGATGAATCGCGTTTCGCTAAAAGTATGATTTTGTCATAAATTCTATTTGGCTATTAGAAATTCTATTATCGAAAGATAGCAGGGCTTTTTTGTGTCTAATTTATGGTGAGTTTCTTTTAACATGTACTATTATATATGCTATTATTTGAATATATAATGGAATGACACTTTACTTAAAAGGAGTTTGGACACGTATTGCGGGTCAGAATTCGCAAAATATCGTGTGCCATTTAATGTGATCACGATGAAGAAGATTAGGCTTGGAATCCTTGTAGAAGATAAGACCTTGGCGTGGCACAACTTTGAACCACTTAAGTCATTGGTGGATGAAGGAGTTGTCGAGGTTTGTATCGCTATTCAACGAAATATAAAACAAAAACGCAGTGTACTAAAGTCTATTCCCCTAATTAATCAAAAAATATTCTCTTCTCTTTCTAGAACTAAGAGTAATGCTAAGCATTATTCTATCCACGACTTATCAAAAAATGGCTCAATGCCTACTATCATGTCTATACCGAAGCAGGGTGAGTACACTGAAGAAATTGAAGATTCAGTGATTGAGAAAATCGAAGCTGCGGATTTAGATTACCTGCTTAATATTGGTTTTAGAGCGCTGACAGGAAAAATTTTAAGTATTACAAAAAATGGCGTGCTTTTTTTTCATTATGGCAACAGTGTAATACAACATGATAAGCCTACGTTATATTGGCAGTTTGCTGAACAATGGGAAAGTAGTGTCGTTACTTTGCAATTATTAAATGAACATCTTAATGTAGATAAAGTAGTAGGGGAGGGTTATGGCACGCTATTTTATTGGGATTATAACTTAACTAAGCGTAAGTCAAATGGGATAGCAGCATCGATATTATATTGGTACTTCCACAGGAATAGAGTTGGAGTTAATACCGGAAAGTCTATTAAGACAACTGACGAACACACGGTTCATCATAAACCTGACTTATCAATGACCATCAAACACTTACCTAGATTCTTAAAATATTATACTGTCAAAACTTTTTATAAGAGTTTTTATCTCAATCAGTGGAGCCTTTTTATTGGATCTGTTGATCAACCAATACATACATATACAGAAATACCGCCTGCGAAAGGCTGCTTTTGGGCTGATCCTTTTTATATTGAACACGACTCAAGATGTTACATATTTTTTGAAAGCTTGAACTATAAAGAGAATATTGGTCGAATAGAGTGGATAGAACTGAATGAAAACCGTCAAATTATTGACACTGGCCCCGCAGATTTAGGTATTAGCATGCACTTAAGCTTTCCCAATGTGTTTGAGCATAAGGGTGCGGTATATATGATTCCAGAAGCTGCAGATACTCATTGTATTAACCTATTAAAAGCGACAGATTTTCCCCGAAAGTGGAAGAAAGTTAATGAGTTAGTTTCGGGCATTCAGGCAGCAGATAGTGCAGTCATAGAGCACAATGGATTGTGGTATCTTTTTACAACGCATGGTTCAGTTTCAAATATGACAATAGATTTAGAGCTGCATATCTATACTTCTGACAGCTTAGAATCAGATAACTGGGTCATTCATCCTTGTGCACCATTCAAGATTGATGTGCGTGGCTCACGACTAGCGGGCGCACTATTTCGAAAAAATGGTCAGTTATTTCGTACTGCTCAAGATGGAACTATTAGATACGGGCGTAGGATTGCTTTGTACCTAGTAGAAGAGCTAACACCGACGTCTTATAAAGAAACTTTTGTACGTTATATTGAACCGGACTGGGAGACAGATATTGATCGTCTCCATACCTATAATATTTATGATGAAACAGTGGTACTTGATGTATCAAGAGATAAGTTGCGTTTTAGAATATAGGTACTAAAACATTTAGTGGTTGGAGAATAAAAAACCCATCATAAGTTTCGGCTTATGATGGGTTTTTTATAATTGTGACTCATATTATATCAAGTTACTGATCCGCCGCATCCCTTCTAAACGTCCACGTCTTATTATCGGACGCATCTTCACAATAGTAATATCCTGCCAAATCAAACTGCTTTAGCTGTTCAGCATTGGTCAGCTTATTATCAGCAGCATATTTCACCATCAGTCCACGGGCTTTTTTGGCATAAAAGCTAATCACTTTGTATTGACCATTTTTCTCGTCTTCAAATCGTGGCGTAATGATGTCTGCCTTCAGTGCTTTTTTCTTTACCGTCTTAAAGTATTCATTAGAAGCTAAATTAACCAATGTTTTGTCATCGCTGTCAGCCATACGCGCATTGATAATGTTAGTCACTTCCTCGCCCCAAAACTCATAAAGATTGTCACCGCGCTCATTTTTTAGCTTGGTACCCATCTCTAAGCGATATGGCTGGATCAGATCGAGTGGCTTGAGTACTCCATACAGCCCAGACAAAATACCTAAGTGCTCATTGACATAAGTAGCAGTGTCTTTGTCCATATGGTACATATCAAGTCCAGTATAGACATCGCCATCGAACAAATAGCCTGCAGGCTTGGCGGCATTATGAGAGGCATCGTTAGTAAACGGTTGCACTTCACTCCAATGCCATTGTTGATTGCGCGTGGCATTAAGCTGAGCCAAATCGTCAGATATACTCATCAATTCTTGTAGGTCAACGGGCTCTTTTGACTTCAGTACTTTCATCAGTTCTTGTGAGCGTTCGATTAGCTCGGGCTGACTATAATAGTTACCTAAGTTTAGTGGTATAGCGTCTGTTTCGTTCAGAGATTTTGCAGGGGAAAGCAAAAAATACATGGTTATTCCTTATTATAATGAATTGATGACGGGTTTTTTCGAGTGTCAAGTATTCTTATTATACGGTATGCATGGGTGGAACTTGACTTCACCTTGCTTATTTTATGTTTATTGACGTTATGTTTTTAACAAAAGAACGGATTTAGAGTTAGAAAATAAATGGAGGTAGGCCTGTATATATAACGGCTAAGCGTTTTTCAGAAAAATAAAAGGCTTTAATATACCAACAAAAAGTATGCCAATGGTGTAAATACCTAAATTTTTATTTTACTTGTGGGTCATCATTAGACAATGAAACTTGACGAACGATATCTCTATAATAAAAAGGCATGATGGTAAAGTAGCTATCATTTATTAAATTGATAACCTTTGGTCGCTGTAATGGATTAATCATGATCAAAGGGTTTTGTCCCCTGTGCTTTTTAGATGTGCGTTGAGGGTATTAAAGGTAGTCGTGAGACGTAAATATAGTCATTGGACGTAAGTAAGGAGACGGTATGAAAATCGGTGTAATCAGTGCAGATATCACGAGCGAGAGCCGTGTAGCCATAACCCCAGACGCAGTCAAAAAATTGCGTAAACTTGGGTTTGAAGTCGTCATTCAGTCAGGTGCAGGCCAAGCAGCATACTATGCTGATGAGTTGTATCAGGCTGCCGGTGCCGACATTGCCAGTAGTCGCACCGAGGTGATCACCCAGTCTAAGATTATTACTACCGTCAATGACCTACCAGCGGAAGCCACTGAAAGCTTGTCGTCTGGTCAGATTGTCATTGGCATGCTCGACCCGTATCGCAACACTCAGTTGGATACTTATGCGGCCAAAGGCGCGACAGTCTTTGCGATGGAGTTATTGCCTCGTACACTGTCACGCGCACAGAATATGGATGTATTGTCGTCACAAGCCAACCTTGCTGGTTATAAAGCCGTATTGCTCGCGGCCAATGAGTATTCACGTCCTTTTCCGATGTTTATGACGTCGGCAGGTACGGTTAAGCCAGCCAAAGTCGTTATCCTAGGTGTTGGTGTTGCAGGTCTGCAAGCGATTGCGACAGCAAAGCGTTTGGGTGCAGTGGTAGAAGCCAGTGACCTACGTCCAACCGCTCGCGAGCAAGTAGAGTCACTCGGTGGTAAATGGCTTGATGTGCCGATGAGCGCAGAGGAGGCTGAAACAGCTAAGTCTACCGGTGGTTATGCATGGACGCCATCAGAGCAATATGTCAAAGATCAAGCGGCTGTCGTGGACAAAGCATTGAGCACCGCTGACATCGTTATTACCACGGCGCAGATTCCTGGTCGTAACGCTCCGCGCTTGGTACATGGCGCAACGCTTGCCAAAATGAAGGCAGGTTCTGTACTGATCGATATGGCGGCTGGTACCGGTGGTAACGTCGAAGGCAGTGTGCCTAACGAAACCATCACCACAGACAACGGCGTACGTATCGTTGGCGCCGCCAATATCCCATCTATGCTAGCCGCACAGTCTTCAGATTTGTATGCCAATAACCTTGTTAACTTTATTACGACATTGATTGCACCTGCTGGCGATGAAGCATCAGCTAGCTTAGCACTTAACTTAGACATGGAAGACGAGATTCAGGGCGCACTGGCAGTGACGCATGACAGTCAGGTACGACTGGCCAAACGCTAGTTTGAATAGTCTATTACCACATACTTTGTCACTACACATTTGCCAGTAATGAATAAATTTTTAGGAGGATTAGATGATTGCCACTATTTTAGCTGCAGCGCCAGCCGGTGCGGCCATGAGTAGCACACCATTTGTAGCGATTTTCACTGTATTTGTGCTCGCTATTTTTGTCGGATACTACGTGGTTTGGGGCGTGACGCCTGCATTACATACGCCATTGATGGCGGTAACCAACGCTCTATCAAGTATCGTCATCGTGGGTGCGATGCTACAGACTGTCACGATTGATGGTTCAATGTTTACACCGACCAGTTTGCTTGGTGCCTTTGCGGTATTTTTAGCCAGTATCAATATTTTCGGTGGCTTTGCTGTGACTGAGCGTATGCTTGCGATGTTTAAACCGAAAGTGAAAAAAGCACCAGTAGCAACCACTGATGCCGGAGGTGACGCATGAACGATTTCTCAGCAATGATTGCGGCAAATGCAGATTGGTTCTATCTAGTCGGCGCTATCCTCTTTGTCTTAACGTTACGTGGTTTGTCTAGCCCAAAGACAGCGATTCGCGGTAACCGTTTTGGTATGGCAGCGATGGCAATTGCTGTCGTCACGACGTTCTTCTTAGCAGAAGGCCCTGTGCTTTGGTTGATCATCGGTGCGATGGTATTGGGTGCTCTTGTTGGTATGTGGAAGGCAAAAACGGTCGCGATGACGCAAATGCCAGAAACGGTTGCTTTGATGCATTCATTCGTCGGTTTGGCAGCGGTTGCGATTGCACTTGCGACGGTATTACACACTGAACAGCAGCATGGTGCCGTTGCTCGCATCGAGCTATTTATCGGTTGCTTCATCGGTGCGATTACGTTCTCAGCCTCAGTCTTTGCCTTTGGTAAATTGGCAGCGAAAAGCTGGGCGAAAACATTGGTTGGCGGCTGGGTAAAACCGGTTCAAGCGCTACTATTCATTGCGATGATTGGTTTCGGTGGGGTGTATTTCGTCACTGATTCATTACCCGCATTTTATGCGATGGCAGTGATTGCCGTTATCTTTGGTTGGATGTGGATTGCGCCAATCGGTGGCGGTGACATGCCAGTAGTTGTATCACTACTGAACTCATTCTCAGGTTGGGCGGCAGCAGGCATTGGTTTTACCCTTGGCAACTCAATGCTGATTATCGCGGGTTCGCTGGTCGGTTCATCAGGTGCGATCTTGTCTTACATCATGTGTAAAGCCATGAACCGCTCACTACTTAATGTCCTGTCTCTTATACACATCTGACGCTGCCGACGATATGCAGTGTGTAGAT
>CAJXUF010000089.1 GCA_913061175.1 uncultured Psychrobacter sp. | reverse complement strand
TGCATATCGTCGGCAGCGTCAGATGTGTATAAGAGACAGTGCTAATAGCTCAGCGAGCACTGAGGTTATAGACGCTAGCATTATTTTTGCTGGCTTATATCAGCACCAAAGAACTCCTGACTCAGCTTCGTCAGCGTTCCATCAGCTGCTAGAGCAGCCATTGCTTTGTCTAGTTTTGCGACTACAGCATCGTCACCTTTGAGCAGTACTAAACCTGAACCTGTCTGCTCACTAGCAGGCGCTACCAATTTTATCTCAAGATCGCTATCTGGGAATTTCTTCAAATAATCGAGTACTGCAAGATTATCATTCATCGTAAAGTCAGCGCGATCTTGCTTTACTAATTGAATCGCTTGCGCCATACCATCGACAGGAACGATCTCTGCGCCATAACGCTCTGCAAGCTCACCGTAGTTACTGCTAAGTGATTGCGCCGTACGTAGGCCTTTTAGACCTTCCCACGAGCTATAACGGTTGTCATCAGTAGGTGCCAATACAACCGCACCTGACCAACTATAAGCCATTGCTTTGTCATACTTTGCTTTACGCTCAGGCGTGGTCAAACTAACTTGGTTAGCCACCATATCAAAACGTTTTGAATCCAAACCTGCCAGCATCGCATCCCATTGGGTTTCTTTAAACTCAACGTCTACACCTAGTTTATCCGCTACTGCACGCGTTACTTCAACATCATAACCCGTTAGTTTGCCGCTCTCATCGTGATACGTGAACGGAGGATAAGTACCCTCTGTACCGACGTTGATAGTGCCGCCGTTGTTGATACGTTGTAGCAAATCAGAACCGCCTGTTGCAGCACTGTCAGTCGCACTGGTATCGGCTTCGTTGGTAGTAGATTGACCACAAGCGGCAAGGAACATAGTACTGGCGGCAAGGGCTAAAAGAGTACGACGTTTCATAAGACGTCCTTATAAGAGTGAATGAATAAAGTAAAAACGAACAGTGCTAATAAAATATACGGTGCTAATAAATAGGACAAGCCGACACAGAAGAACAATATAAGCTCCTCTATGATATTCGGCTTTGGTTGCCCGATTTGAGGCTATTTTGACTATTTTTCAATACTGTTTCTATATTATATTTTAATTTTTAACGATTGTTCAAATATTCTGACGACTTTAAGTAAGAGCAATTGCTATCTTATTAAATAGCATCTTGTGGATATAGTATCTCACTTTGGACAGAAAAACGTACAAAATCAGTGAGCATACGTAAGCTATAGTCAGTTCAATATAATTTCGATACAAGGAAACCGAGTGCAAGTTATACATTAGTATGCTTAGCGAGGATGACGATGTAGCGGATTTATATAGGCTTGACTATATCTGCTACAACTCGCCTGAGAACTGATAGCGATCACCCGCATGCCACATTTTTACAAAGGTAACGACTTGGCCAGCCGAATAGGTCTGCCGGCGCAACACAAGCGTTGGTGACTGCGGCGCAATTTGCAAAAACTCAGCAATCTCATCAGGGGCCGCCAATGCTCTGATAGTATAGCTGCCACTCTCTAGCGGACTTTTGGCAATTAAGTAATCACTGGTATTGACCACACTAAAGTCCTGATCGATAAACTTTGGCACTTTTTTAGCATCGACCCAACGTTCTTCAAACTGTATGGGCTGACCATCGGCAAAGTGAATGATTTTTACTTCATACAGGACAGCTTCATCACTAGCGTCTGTCTGAGCGCTTGCGTTAACAGGCACAGACTCTTCATCAATCACAGACCCTTCATTAATACCAAACTTACGACGCAATTCATCATCGAGCATATCAGCCGTAATAGCACGCTTACTCACGACCTGTGCCTCATAATCACGATTGGCTGACTTTAAATCCTCAGCGATATTGCGCACCTCAACAAACGTATGATTGAACTGCTGCTGTGCGACAAACGTGCCCGACCCTTGCCGACGCTCTAACACCCGCTCCTCGCTCAGCTCTTTTAGCGCACGGTTGACCGTCATTCGTGACACACTGAACTCTTCGGCCATTGCCATTTCTGTCGAAATCGCATTACCTGCTTGCCACTTACCAGAGTGAATATTGTCTAATATGGCGTTTTTTATACGTTGATACGCCGGAACTGTCTTTGTCATGTCCGTTTTTAACCGTCAGCTTTACTAAAAATAATAGCCACATAATATCACGAGACCGCCATGCAAGCCTTAGTCAAAATGTCTAAGCGTTTAGTCTTGATCGAGTTAATAACAAAAATAATGCGGCTATCCATAAAAAATCCTTGCATGAAAAAAATATCTTTGATAATTTGTATATACAACTTTACGACAGTATCGATAATCTAGCCAATTTAGCAAGCAGTTAAGCGCACTCTTAGACTGATCGTAAACCACTCACTTTAATTGCCCAATCGACTTAAAAGATTTCACAAGGATTTGACGATGACTACTGATAGCAATAGTAATAAACCTACTCGACGCGATGAGAGCCGTAATATTGCTGCACCTACTGGCTCCACGCTACATTGCAAAAGCTGGCTGACCGAAGCCCCTTATCGGATGCTGCAAAACAACCTGCATCCTGATGTGGCGGAAAACCCAAAAAGCCTAGTCGTCTACGGTGGTATCGGACGCGCAGCACGTAATTGGGAAAGCTATGATCAAATCCTAGAATCGCTAAAAGAATTAGAAGATGATGAGACATTATTGGTGCAATCGGGCAAACCCGTCGGCGTGTTTCAAACGCATGAAAATGCACCGCGCGTTTTGATTGCCAATTCCAACCTTGTGCCGCGCTGGGCAACGTGGGAGCACTTCAACGAGTTGGATCGCAAAGACCTAATGATGTACGGTCAAATGACCGCTGGTAGCTGGATTTATATCGGCACCCAAGGCATCGTCCAAGGTACGTACGAGACTTTCGTTGAAGCAGGTCGTCAGCACTATGATGGCAGCTGGGCGGGTCGTTGGATTCTGACCGCTGGTCTTGGCGGTATGGGCGGCGCGCAGCCACTAGCCGCTACTTTTGCAGGGGCCACTTCATTAAACATCGAGTGTCAGCAGTCTAGTATTGATTTCCGTTTGCGCACTGGTTATGTCGACAAGCAAGCGGACAATCTTGACCACGCTTATGAATTGATTAAACAACATACTGATGCTGGCGAAGCAGTCTCTATCGCCCTCCTTGGCAATGCCGCAGATATCCTGCCTGAGATGGTCAAGCGTGCTAATGCTGGTGGCATGAAGCCTGATTTGGTCACCGATCAAACCTCGGCACATGACTTGATTAATGGCTATCTACCAAGCGGCTGGACCGTAGAGGAATGGAAAGCCGCACAAGAAGATTCAGAGCAGCATGCAGCACTGACCAAAGCGGCCGCTGAATCTTGCGCTGTACACGTACAGGCGATGCTAGATCTACAAGCGATGGACATTCCAACGACCGATTATGGCAACAACATCCGTCAGGTCGCTTTTGATGAAGGGGTCAAAGATGCCTTTAACTTCCCAGGTTTTGTCCCTGCGTATATTCGTCCGCTGTTTTGCCAAGGTAAAGGCCCATTCCGCTGGGTAGCACTATCAGGCGATCCAGAAGATATCTATAAAACTGATCAAAAAATCAAAGAGCTATTCCCTGAAAACCAACATATCCATCGCTGGTTAGATATGGCAAAAGAGCGCATTCAGTTCCAAGGCTTGCCTGCCCGTATCTGCTGGTTAGGGCTTGGTGAGCGTGATAAAGCAGGTTTGGCATTTAATGAAATGGTCAAAAACGGCGAGCTAAAAGGCCCTATCGTTATTGGTCGTGATCACTTGGATACGGGCTCTGTTGCCAGTCCAAACCGCGAAACAGAAAGCATGAAAGATGGTTCAGACGCCGTATCTGACTGGGCGCTATTGAACGGTATGCTGAACGTGGCTGGCGGCGCGACGTGGGTATCACTACATCATGGCGGCGGCGTTGGCATGGGCTACTCGCAGCATTCAGGTATGGTCATTGTCGCAGACGGTACAGACGCCGCAGCCAAAAGACTGTCACGCGTATTAGTCAACGATTGCGGTTCAGGCGTTATGCGTCATGCCGATGCAGGTTATGAGTTGGCCATTAAAACAGCGAAAGACTATGGTTTAAATCTGCCAATGGTCAAATAGTTTGTCCCTTGTCCTTATAAGCCATAGTCAATCCTCTATAAAAGAGTGACAGCGTTAACCTCGTTTGAAGTATCACAAATACATCTGCATTCGGTTGCCTTGCCTCTCTTTTACACTGAATTAACTATATAACTAGGTATAAGGACATAATCGGCGTCTTATCAAGGAGGATAATATGATTGAGCAAAATACAACATCTAGTCTGAACGATGAAAATATGACAACATCGTCAAAAAAACTACTATCAACCCCTATTGCTTTAATACAGCTTATCGTATTCAGTGCTATTGGCTTGGTGATGTTTTTTGTGCCGTTTACCATTGGTGAAAAAAGCACGATTTTGTTCGATCATGGCGCAACCTATCTAGTCACTCAGCAGCATACCTTGTCCGTGACGCTATTATTTTTACTCATGCTCTATGGAATGAGTAAGCCATTTATCGATGGCTCATGGCGTAAAAATATCACTCACATGATTATGACGACTTTCAAGATCATCGGTCTGATGTTGGCAGTGATGTATGTGGCTGACATAGCCCCTGCCTTTATGATGGAAAAGGACATGCTGCCGTTTCTATTTGAAAAACTGGCCTTACCAGTCGGTATGATTGTACCGCTTGGGGCACTGATATTGGCCTTCTTGGTTGGTTTTGGCTTACTAGAAATGGTTGGTGTGCTCATGCAGCCGATTATGAAACCTATTTGGAAAACCCCAGGCTCATCAGCGATTGATGCTGTTGCTTCCTTTGTCGGTAGCTACTCTATTGGTTTGCTCATCACCAATCGCGTGTATTTACAAAAGCAATATTCAGCGCGTGAAGCCATTATCATTGCGACTGGGTTTTCGACTGTATCAGCGGCGTTTATGGTTATTGTTGCCAAAACGCTTGGTCTGATGGAGTTCTGGAATGTGTTCTTTTGGTCTACGCTAGTAATTACCTTTATTGTCACTGCAATTACTGCTCGTATTCCACCTATCAGTCTCTTTGATGATAGCGTTGAACGTCCCGCTTTAGATCATAAAGGTGGTACACGGCTAGCAGCTGCGTTTGATTTAGGTTTATCCACTTCGCGCCGTGCCACTGACCTCAAACAAATCTTGTGGTCTAACTTTCGCGACGGTCTAACGATGGCCGCTGCTATCGTTCCGTCTATCATCGCTGTCGGCTTAACAGGATTGCTATTAGCAAAATATACGCCCGTATTCGATGCGTTGGGTTTGCTTCTTTATCCCTTTACATGGCTTGGCGGTCTACCAGAACCGCTTGTCGCGGCCAAAGGCATGTCAGCAGGACTGGCTGAGATGTTCTTGCCAGCATTACTACTAAGTGAGGCAGATATTCTGACACGCTATGTCGCAGGGGTCATCTCCATCAGCAGCGTGCTGTTCTTCTCAGCCATGATTCCGTGTGTGCTTGCGACCGAGATTCCAGTCTCTGTTGGCAAAATGGTCATCATTTGGTTCGAGCGCGTGGTACTCAGTATTTTACTGGCTGCGGCATTCGGACATCTGGCTATGTACCTCAATTGGATTGGCTAAAAAACTCAAATCCAATAGTGTGCGTTAACTAAAAACTCTTCAGCAACGGCATTTTAATAAAGATACTAGGACTACCTATATGAGCAATATCAAACAACTAACCCTACATCCTCGCCAGCTTAGCTTTGAAATGCTACGTGATATCTACGAGCAGCCTGTCATATTGACACTACCCGAAAGTGATTATGAGGCGATAGATGCCTCGCACGAAGATGTACGTACCATCATTGCACGAGACAAAAGCGCATACGGTATCAACACCGGTTTTGGCCTGTTAGCAAAGACACGTATCAGTGATGATCAGCTTGAGCTACTTCAGCGTAACCTGATCGTTTCTCACTCAGTGGGTACTGGTGACGCGCTACCAGATGGCGTGGTACGACTGATTATGGTGATGAAAGTTGCCAGTCTGGCGCAAGGTGTCTCTGGTGTACGCCGCGAGGTAGTTGATAGCTTATTTGGCTTAATCAATAATCAAATCACACCCAATATCCCAGCCAAAGGTTCAGTTGGTGCATCTGGTGACCTAGCACCATTATCACATATGACGCTTGCGATGATGGGTGAAGGTGATGTGTTTGTCGCTGGCAAAAAAGTACTTGCTGCTGATGCTCTAGCGCAGCATGGACTTAAGCCAATCACATTGGCAGCCAAAGAAGGCCTTGCACTAATCAACGGTACGCAAGTATCAACTGCACTGGCATTACGTGGTTATTTTTTAGCGCGTGATTTGCTTGAGACCGCCACTATTGTTGGCTCGATGTCGATTGATGCTGCAAAAGGATCCGATTCACCATTTGATGCGCGTATTCATGAAGTACGTGGCCATCATGGTCAAATCGAAATCGCCAAAGCACATCGTCAACTAATCAAAGGCAGTGCTATCCGTGCCTCACATGACGGCGAGCAAGACGATAGAGTGCAAGACCCTTACTGCCTACGCTGTCAGCCACAGGTCATGGGTGCCTGTCTTGATATCATCAACCAAGCAGGGAAAACTCTGCTAATAGAATCCAATGCCGTAACTGACAATCCACTTATCTTTAATAACGAAGATGGCCCTGTCGCTATCTCAGGTGGTAACTTCCATGCTGAGCCTGTGGCTTTTGCCGCGGATATTTTAGCCTTAGCAATCGCTGAGATTGGCTCGATGTCTGAGCGCCGTGTCGCTTTGCTAATTGATGCCACTTTATCAGGTGGTCTGCCGCCATTCTTGGTCGATAATGCTGGGGTCAACTCAGGCTTTATGATTGCGCATGTGACGGCCGCAGCGCTGGCCTCAGAAAACAAATCTATCGCCCATCCAGGCAGTGTCGATAGTATCCCGACCTCTGCTAATCAAGAAGACCATGTGTCTATGGCCACCTATTGCGCACGACGCCTATACGAGATGGCACAAAACACTGCCACTATCATCGGTATTGAGTTATTGGCTGCTGGTCAAGGTATCGACTTCCATCGTGGACTAGATACGTCAGAGCCGCTGACTGTGGCACATCAGAAACTACGTGAGAAAGTGACTTTCTATGATAAAGATCGCTACCTCGCCCCAGATATCGAAGCAGCCAAGCAGCTGATATTAGACGGTACGCTTGCTGAACATTGGCAGTCACTACGCAGCGATTGGTACGAGTCTAAATAAAGATTAATGGGCGGAGAGCAGTGATGACAATAACGAGAACAACAGCACCGAATACCACTCACATTAGCCATACACCTGCTGATATGACCCAGTGGATAGGACGTACAGAGCCATTTGAGACTGCGCGTGCCCGCTATTGGTATCAGCTTGCTCAGCCTTACGAGGATCAAAATATTGGGCTAATTGGCTTTGCCTGTGATCAAGGCGTCAGACGCAATCAAGGCCGCATAGGTGCTAGAGCTGCTCCACCATTGATTCGTCGAGCTTTGGCTACGCTGCCAGTCATCGCTGAATTGCAACAACGTTTTGATGGTCAATTATCAACCTTATTGGGTGATGCTGGTGACATTCATTGTGATGATAATGATGGCCTTGCCGAGAGCACCCTTGAGCAAGCTCAGATTAAATATGCTGATGCAGTGAGCACTATTGTCAAGCAAGGTGGTCTACCCATCGGACTTGGCGGTGGTCATGCCATCGCTTATGGTAGTTTTTTGGGATTATGGCAGGCCTTAGAAAATACTAGCGAAACAACTATCAGCACAAACACAGCGCCTACTATTGGGATTATTAATTTTGATGCTCATCTTGATATTCGTCAGTCGGATGTAGCGACTTCTGGGACACCATTTCGCCAGATTGCCGAGCATCTTGACGCACATGGTCAACCCTTTCATTATTGCTGTATTGGCGTCAGTCGCTTTTCTAATACGGCAGCTCTCTTTGATCGTGCTGAGCAATTGGGCGTACAGGTCATTAGTGATGAAGACTGTCACTATCAGCCTTGGGATACACTTGCTGAGCGGGTCAAAAGCTTTGTAGATCAGGTCGATATTGTGTATCTAACCATCGATATGGACTGCTTACCATCTAGTGTCGTCCCAGGTGTGAGCGCACCTGCCGCCTTTGGCATTGAGCTGGGTTTCGTTGAGCGTATGGTCAAAACCATCATGGCATCAGGCAAAGTAAAAATGGCAGACCTTGCTGAGATTAACCCTACCTTTGATATTGACAGTCGTAGCTGCAAAGTCGCTGCTCGCTTACTGGCCACTATTGTAGAGCAGCACTTACTTAGCGCCTAGGTCTTACAAACAAAGATCTTAAGACAAAAGATCACTCGCCTCCCAATAATTAGGAGCCTATTATGAATGAATCAGAAAATTTTAAAGAGCAGACGCTCGACGAATCTACTATGACATCGTTTGATCAACTCATTATCAATGCCAACATTGCGACGTTTTCAGCGAACTATGGTTTCGATATTTACGATAATTCAGATGCTAATAATATCCCATACGGTCAGTTAGAGAACGCGGCTATTGGTATCAAAAGTGGCAAAATCGCTTGGATTGGGGCACATGACCAAATCGATACTCATCTGCCTAAATATCAAGATAGCCAAATCACAGACGTGGATGGTAAATGGATAACCCCAGGGCTTATTGACTGTCATACGCATATCGTCTATGGCGGCAACCGTAGCAATGAGTTTGAAGCACGATTACAAGGCGCTAGTTATCAAGACATTGCCGCACAAGGCGGCGGTATTGTCGCGACGGTCAGTGCCACTCGCGCTGCCAGTATTGAAGCGCTATTTGCACAAAGTGAAAAACGCTTAATCGCACTTATGAAAGAAGGCGTTACCAGTATCGAAATTAAATCTGGTTATGGCTTGAACTTAGACACTGAACGCAAAATGCTTACGGTCGCTCGCCAGCTTGGTGAAAAGTACGACATTCATGTAAGTACCACGTATTTGGCGGCTCATGCCTTGCCACCTGAGTATAAAAATCGTGCAGATGACTATATTGAGCAAGTCTGCGAATGGCTGCCGATTCTGCATTCAGAGGACTTGGTCGATGCGGTCGATGGATTTTGTGAAAACATCGCATTTAGTACAGAGCAAATCAGGCGAGTCTTTGAGGTCGCACGATCTTTAGATTTACCAGTCAAACTGCACTCTGAGCAGCTGTCCGATATAGGTGGTAGTGCCTTAGTTGCTGAATATAAAGGACTGTCGAGCGATCATCTAGAGCACTTGTCAGAAGAAGACATCAAGAAAATGGCGGCTAGCAATACCGTTGCCGTGATATTGCCAGGGGCATTTTATACGCTACGTGACACCAAGTTGCCACCGATTGAGGCATTACGTAAACATCAAGTCCCTATGGCTATTTCAACCGACTGTAATCCTGGCACCTCACCGTTGACGTCGCTGTTATTGGCGATGAACATGGGCTGTACACTGTTTTACCTGACACCCGAAGAAGTACTGGCAGGCTCGACTGTTTATGCAGCACAGGCTTTAGGACTATCTAATAAGGGTAGAATAGAAGTGGGCTGTGATGCTGATTTAGCGCTATGGGATATCGCTCGTCCCGCTGACTTGGCCTATCAGATGGGCTTAAACCCTATCCAAGGTATCATGGTTCAAGGACAATGGCGCGACACAATATAATAAACCTACCTTCATTTATCATCATTAAAAGAAGCCCCAGTCATTAAATGATTGGGGCTTTTTTTGGTAGAGATGCTGCAAATTTTATGAAATTGAAGAAAAAAACCTTCATAACCTCACTTTAAATAGGGATTTACTATATCAATATTACTAGTAAGGAATTATAATACCTTTCTTTAAACAAGGATATTTTTGACTAACTTCATTAGTTCATAAATAAAAAACCAATCACCAGTACAGAGAAAGCGATATGCGTACAGATTCATTTCAGCAGATATTGGAAGACTTAAACAGTTCATCAGCAGATGTTGAAGCATCTGCCCTAATCTCTAACGATGGTCTTATGATTGCTTCAGCTCTACCAACCGGCGTGGATGAAGATCGCGTGGGTGCTATGTCAGCAGCATTATTATCATTGGGTGATCGTGCAGGACGCGAGTTGGCACGCGGTAGTATTGATCGCATTATGATTCAAGGCGAGAAAGGCTACGTCATCATGACCTCATCAGGCGATGAAGCGGTACTTACCATCATGGCAAAACCCAACGCCAAGCTTGGCTTGATATTCCTAGATATTAAGCGCGCCTCAGAAGCGTTGGCAAAGCTCATTTGATTAGCGACTGCTTATCGAATTTATTAGCTTTTAATTACTATAAACATAGTTGGTTCAATATAATTTGAATATAAGAAAACCGAGTGAAAGTACTACAAGTAGTAGGCTAAGCAAGGCTGACACCGTATCCAATTTATAGAGAATTGACGATATAACGATCAACGAAGGAGATGACCATGGGTTCTCCAATCCCTAATGCACACAAACCCGATATGCCTGCTGAGCAAATCACGATGACTTATCATGATGGCACGTCACGGACTGTCTATGATACTGGTATAGAGCGCCCCTACCCAGACGGTAAGCTGATTGTCTCGCGTACCAATCTCGACGGTATCATCACTCACGTCAACGACGCTTTTGTCGAAATCAGTGGCTATCATGTAGATGAATTGATTGGCCAACAGCACTATATTTTGCGTCATCCTGATATGCCAAAAGCCGCCTATAAAGACTTATGGAATACTGCTGAGTCTGGACAAAAATGGCATGGCTATGTCAAAAACTTATGCAAAGATGGCAGTCATTATTGGGTCTATGCCACTGTAGTGCCTAACGTGCGTCGCGGCGAAACCGTCGGCTACACCTCGGTACGACGCAAACCATCACGCAGCAAAATTGAAGCGGCGATGATTCAATATGCCCAAATGAAACAAGATGAGGAAGGCTAAGTCATGACGACACACAATATGTTAATCGCCCCTGATTTCTCGCCTGATCGCTTTGCAGGCTGGCACATGTTCAACACCTTGATTCAAAAACGTGCCAACTTAAACATGCATCTCAATATCCCTGCCTCTCACGCTGAGCAAGAGCAGGTCATTGATGCTGGTGACATTCAAATCATTTATGCCAACCCTTTTGATGCAGCCACTCTCATCCGAGAGCAAGGCTATCGAGCCATTGCCCGACCTATCGGTAAATCTGATGAGATGATCATTGCAGCCGCTGCAAATAGCGACATTAACCACTTAGAAGACGTTCAGGCTGGTGCTACTGTTGCGATGGCCGACAACCGAGATGTCAAACTGATTGGCTTGCGCTTGCTAGAAGCCGTCGATATAGAAGCGTCTGATCTCAACTGGGATGTGACCGAGACCTATCAAGCGGCTGCCCGCAAGGTCATCAAAGGCGAAGCCCAAGTCGCATTTTTCTTGGCAGAGATATTTCATCTGTCTCTTATACACATCTCCGAGCCCAC
>CAJXUF010000088.1 GCA_913061175.1 uncultured Psychrobacter sp. | reverse complement strand
CGAGATAGGAGTCCGTCTCGTGGGCTCGGAGATGTGTATAAGAGACAGTTATTACACTGAGAAACCTCAAAAGACTGACCGTTATAAGTGGTATGAGGAAACGGACTACCCGTCGCAACAATGGCCTTACCTTTACTCCAATTCATGACTTCTTGCGGTGTTGCCTCCACACGGGACGTTGGATTTGAAAGTGGTAGTACAATTGGGTGCTCAGTATTAGCACATAGCGATTCGATCACTTCTTGGGTGAACAGACCTTTTTGTCCGCTAACACCAAATAATACGGTGATTTTTGCTTGTTTAACCACTTGCGCTAAACCAAGCTTCTTACTTTTATCCCAGCTTGCAATAGCTGATTCTTTTTGTACTAACGGTTCTTGGAATTTTTGCAGTTCTGTCATGCCATCTGTTAGCAAGCCATAGCGATCGACCATGAATACTTGACTACGAGCTTGCTCTTCAGTCAATCCTTCACGCTGCATTTGGCGAATAATATGCTCAGCAATACCACAACCA
Organism: uncultured Psychrobacter sp.; assembly: GCA_913061175.1. Lineage (GTDB taxonomy): Bacteria > Pseudomonadota > Gammaproteobacteria > Pseudomonadales > Moraxellaceae > Psychrobacter. The sequence goes on along the minus strand of CAJXUF010000088.1, from coordinate 11,100 downwards.
GCAGATCCTGCGCCTAAAAACGCGATATTCTGTTGGCTAAGTTTTTGACCTTTATTTAGACACGCTGCAATCAAAGTGCCGACTGAAACCGCAGCAGTCCCTTGAATATCATCATTAAAGCAGCATAGCTGATCACGATATTTATTCAATAATGGTGTCGCGTTTTCCTGAGCAAAATCTTCAAATTGCAATAACACTTCTGGCCAACGACGCTTAACGGCTTGAATAAATAAGTCCACAAATTCATTATATTCATCGCCAGAGATACGCGGATTTCTCCAGCCCATATACATAGGATCATCAAGCAACTGTTGGTTATTGGTGCCGACATCCAGTAAAATAGGTAGACAATAAGCTGGGCTAATACCACCACAAGCCGTATATAAAGACAACTTACCGATTGGAATACCCATACCGCCAATACCCTGATCCCCTAGGCCCAAGATACGTTCACCGTCAGTAACAACGATCACTTTGACGTTTTGTTTGGTGGCATTTTGTAGCATATCGTCGATTTTGTGACGCTCAGGATATGAGATAAACAAACCCCGTTTACGACGATAAATTTGCGAGAATTTTTCACACGCCTGACCAACGGTTGGGGTATAAATGAGCGGCATGACTTCTTCGATATGCTGCTCAATTAGATGATGAAACAAGGTTTCATTGGTATCTTGGATGTTACGCAAGTAAATATGCTTATCCATCGCATCAGTGAATGAGCTTAGTTGATGATAAGCACGTAATGATTGCTCCTCAATCGTTTCAATATTGTGAGGTAATAATCCAGTTAAATTAAAGCTACTACGTTCTTCTGATGAAAAAGCACTACCTTTATTCAATAAAGGTGTCTCTAAAAGAGCGGGTCCAGCAACAGGAATATATAAAGGACGCTTGTTTGACATAATGTAATCTTCTTATTAAAGGCATATGAGTGAAAGCCATACTGAGTGAAAGCTATGCTAGTGCTGCATTATACATAGCATCGACTGGTATTTAACAATAGATAACAAAATCATTTTGAATAAATGTGCTTCTGAACTCGAGGTCACTGATGCATTTACCGAGAAATAATAAAAAAGCACTACCAATCGGCAGTGCTTTTGAGGGTGTATTGAACATTTATAATAAACAAACACTGAACTATTCAGCTACTTAGCTACTTAGCTACTTAGCTACTGATAAATAATCAGCCCATGGCCAGTTTTAAATATCAGTTATAGAGTTCAGTTATAAACAACACGAGCAATTAAGTTTGGTTTTCGACATTTTACCAATACCTGGATTAAAGGTATTGGTTGGGTCTAAGCTCTTATAAAAGTTCTGCAAATCAGGTTCTGCTTCGTATAGATGCCCTACATTATGCTCAGCAGGATATTTGGCTCCTCGTGCGCTCAGTAGCTCTAACATCATTTTTTTAACAAGATGTGCATCACTACCCTTCTTCAGAATATAGTCTTGATGAAATACATAACAAAAGAAGTGTCCATAATAGAGTTTCTTCTCCAAATGCTGTTCAATTTCTTCAGGTAGGGTTTCCAGCCATTCTAATTCGTTACGTGGTATAGCAATATCCAATGCCAATATATCGCCGACGTCTTTTTCATGTATGACTTCATAACGTAATGCAGCACCTGCAGCGGCAAAGCGATGTAAAAAGGCACTTTCTGATTCTTCTTGACTACATTCAAAATAGTTACCCGTATTTGAAGCGTCGAAAAACACCTTCAGAAAATCCTGTGCTTCAGCTATGCCATCATCACTCATTTTTAAGATGAGATGATGCTCATATTGGTCGCGGTACTCTAGCATTCGCTTCGGTAAATGCTTTGGAAATATATTGGCGACGAACTGCATGACTTTGTCAGTGAAATGCTTTGGCATCCATGGCCATTTATGGAATTTTGCATCCATAGCACCTTTGATAGAAAACAGTCTAGGTAAGGCATTGGTACCGAGATGCTTAATACTCAGGAACGTGTCTTTTCCGTATTTAGCGGATACATCGAATATATCACGATGCATGTACTCACCCACTTCAGGAATATTATCGAAGCTTGATAATATTTGCCTTCTGAGCTGTGCAAGCTCACTCACACTGTTGGTACCTATATAAAAGGTTTTCTCTTTTACAGCCGTTGGATAGGTATCAAGACGTACTGCAAACACGGCAAGCTTGCCAGCGCAGCCGCTTGCTTCATACAGTCTTCGCTTATCCGCATTAAAGCGGCTTGGTGTGCTTGCATCAACATCTTTTACTCTAGCGATGTACTCTTTGTCAGATGCGAGCTTGCCAGTGTCAGGTAATGCTCTTTTATCAAAATTACCTGTTTGCAAGTTAGTGAGTATTTCTTCTGGGGTATCTCCTAACTCTACGTCTAGGTGGTTAACCAGCACTAGCTGACCTTGCTTGTCTATTTGGGCAAACAATGCCAGCTCAGTATAAGCAGGACCTCTTTTAACCAGTGCCCCACCTGAATTATTAGAAACACCGCCAATGATAGATGCACCTAACGTCGATGAACCGATGACCGAGTGAGGCGCTCTATTTACGGCTTTAAGCTGACTTTGCAACTGGTGCAACGTAGCGCCAGGTAAGCTAATCACTTGCTCGTTGTCATTCACCAAATACAACTGGTTCATTGCAAGGGTATTGATCACAACCACTGGTCTATCGTAGTCATTACCGCTCGGGGTTGAGCCTTCAGTCAGTCCCGTTTTTGCTGCTTGCATGATAATAATGCAATCGCCTTCCACACATATTTCTAGACTACGCCAAATCTCCAGCAGCGTTTGCGGAAACAAAACAGCCAAAGCATTGCCGCCGCCAGAACGCCACCCCATTCTATAGTGTTCGTTTTTTTCTGGATCAGCCTGTACATTGCCGGCTCCCAGTAAATGGGTTAGCTTGTCTAACACTTGCTCAGGATGGAGTGTGTCTTGATGCGCTATACTTGATGAGAAAAGGTTTGATGAAGCTCTATTTAATGACGGCATATGACGCTCTTTATTTAGTGATTGTGTGTCACTCATAATGCTAAAGGCCCTTGAAAACCAAAGAGGTAAATGGCAGCCATGACGATAATCCCGCAGAACAACACATAATAGATAGTAGGTAAAATAGTACGTCTAAGTGTGGCGCCCTCCATACCGAGTAGGCCCACCGTTGCCGATGCAGCCACCACATTATGTACTGCAATCATGTTACCAGCAGCGGCGCCAACTGCTTGAGCCGCGATGATTAGAGAAGGTGAAATATGTAAGCTCATGGCGGCTTCGTATTGGAATTGACTGAACATCATGTTGGATACGGTATTAGAGCCCGCGATAAAAGCACCTAACGCTCCAATGGTTGCACTAATTAGAGGGAAAACACTACCAAAAGTACCTGCAAACAACTCTGCACTGGCGACAGGCATACTCGCCACATCTGATAAGTTTACGCCTGAATTAATAAAAATCCTAACCATTGGAATCGTAAAAATAAGGACAAACCCAGCCCCTAGTACAGTCTTGCCTGATTCTTTAAAGGCACTATTTAGTGCACTGGCAGGTCTTTTGGTTTGAAAAGCCGCGGCAACCAAGGCGCTAATTAATAACAAGCCGCCTGGTAAGTATAAAGGACTGAAGCTAGCACTGATATCTGCCTCACTTAAAATCGAGGTTAGGTCTACTGTCGCGCTGTTCAGCAAAGACTGAAAGCCTGTTAATACTCTAGAACACACCAATAAAAGGGCAACTAACAAATAAGGAAACCACGCCATGACCGTGGACATCTTTTTATCACTCAACGCAGGAGTGATGTCTTCTTTGCTAACTACTAGCTTACCAAGCCATTCACTTGGCCAGCTTTTTTTCGGTTCAAAATCCCATGTGGTCTTTGGTACTAAAAATCCACGTTTTGCCGCATTAACAACGATAGTGATACTGACCAAACCACCGACCAATGATGGAAACTCTGGCCCTAAAAAAATACCTGTTAGGGTATAAGGGACTGTGAATGCCAAACCCGCAAAAATAGCAAATGGCCAAATAGCGAAGCCTTCTCTCCAGCTTTTATTTTTACCAAAGAAACGTGTGAGCATCATCACCATAAAAAGTGGCATAAATGTACCAATAACACCGTGCATAATGGCTACTTGGCTGGTAATCAGTTGTAAAAAATCGCCCCACTCTAGTCCTTGTTGTGCCAGTTGGGCGCTAATGGCTACTGTATCTAACCCCTTATTTACTCCAATAACGATAGGCGTACCGACTGCCCCAAATGACACAGGCGTACTTTGTATCATCATTCCCATCAACACAGCACCCAGCGCTGGAAATCCTATCGCGACGAGTAAAGGCGCGGCAATAGCGGCCGCTGTACCAAAGCCAGCAGCCCCCTCAAGAAAGCAGCCAAAGCACCAAGCAATAATAATGGCTTGCACCCGCCTATCTGGCGATACATTGGTAAACCCAGCACGGATAACAGCAATGGCACCAGTATGCTTCAACGTATTCAATAAGAAAATAGCGCCAAATACGATCCACAATACTGAAACCGTAATGACCAATCCCTGAATAATAGATGAAGACACGCGATTAAGCGTCATATCCCATACAAAGAGGGCAAGCGCGGCAGTAACCGCCAGAACGATTGGCATGGTCCTTTTGGCTGACCATTGCAAGCCTATCAAAAAAATACCACAGAGAACGATTGGCAGTAATGCCAACAGTCCATATATTGTTTGATTCAAAATCATAATCCTTTTTTTATCGTGTAATCTTCCTTGAACCACTTCATCTAAGCATTTGTTTTTATAACTTCATGCTGTCGGTCAGACGAAGCCGAAAACAATCTCTGTCAGTCACATGATTAATAGAATGATTAAATGGTCAAATGCTCAAAATTCCCTAAAATATTCTACGCCTTGTCAATACATTGATATATTGCATCAAAGGATAATATTATTTTCTTTTTTTGCTATAATCCAAAACGTATTACACCAATTGGGGAACAAGTATGGGCAAAGCTGACGATATGGTTTTATTCGTCCAAGTGGTTGATGAAGGGTCATTTTCTCGGGTCGCTGAAAAGCTGTCATTAACGAATTCAGTGGTAAGTAAACGCATTGCAAGATTAGAAGAGAGCTTAAACGCACAGCTGCTTTATAGGACAACCAGAAAGTTAAGCTTAACCGATGCAGGAAGGACGCTTTATAACAAAGCTAAAATCGCTAAATTTGCCTTTCAGGAAGCTGAAAATGCCGTAACAGGCTATGGTGAGGACATGAAAGGCAACATACGTATAACCATGCCAGCGGTCTCTGCGAATCTAATATTGAGCGAATCCATTGCCGAATTCTGTAAACAACACCCAGAAATATCAGTAGATTTACAGATTACCAATCGATTGGTTGATTTGATAGAAGAAGGATTTGATCTGGCGATAAGGACAGCAGAGCTTGAAGACTCATCACTCATTGCAAGACGTCTTATAGATAGCCAGTGGGTCATATGTGCGACACCAGACTATTTAGAGCGACACGGTACACCTCAAACCCCTGAACAATTACGGAGTCATGAGTGTTTGGTCTATAAGTTTGATCATACGGCGAATGGTATATGGCCGCTATATATAGATGGTACAGAGCAATTACTTCCTGTACAGGGGCGGTTTCATAGCAATCATCTTAATGCGATTAAACAAGCGACTCTCAGCGACCTAGGTATCGCCTTTTTACCACAAGCACTTGTTTATGAAGAAATGCAGCAAAATACGCTCACTCAGATTTTGCAACGCTTTACACGAAAGAAAATGGGCATGTATGCGGTTTACCCCAAGGCGCGGCAACCGGATCAAAAGTTGAAACTGCTTGTAGCGCATCTGCGAGAATCATTACATCAAAAACAGGCTTACTACTGCTAAGTAATAAGCCTGTTTTTCATATGAATAAGCAAAGATGGATAAGAGTGTTTGACGATAAAGGCTGACCAATCTAAATAAAATTCTATAATCCATTGACTGTGTAGCGTACGATAACTTCATTATCGAGTACTACATTGGTTGACCAAATGAATTCAGCATCTGCTTTTTCATTATCAAAAATATCTACGAAATTGGTATAAGCTGATTTGTTGTCTACTCCAATGGTTTGGTTACTATAGGTGGTAGCATTCGGCCAACTAGAGTCATCAAAGTCTGCTTGTTGCCAGTTGGTAGGCAATTCCCAATGCAGGCCATAATCTGCCGAACCGTCTTGTACATTAGCTGTGGTAACACAATTGCTAGATAGGCGCTCGCTACCTGACTCACTAACACAGGACAAGTCTCTAATCGGCGCGGTATAAAAGGTTTGTGCTTTCCAGTTTTTATCAGTCTTGGCGATGATGTTGTTATCTTTATCTTTGATCACAGCGACTAAACCACCATCTCCTGCATGAAATTCTGAGCCATTATTACTCTCTGAACCAACACCTAAGTTTTCTTCCCAATCTACCAAATGCATAGCAACGGTAAACGGTGCTTTCGCTTTGAAACGCACTATGTTTGAATTGAACTGAGTAAATGGTACATTGTCACGTCCGACGGCTACGCCATTTACGTACATCTCAAAATAATTATCTGCAAAGACGTAAGCGGTATACACTTCGCCATCTGCGTCTATTTCAATGACGTCTGAGCCATCGAGCTGAGCTAAAGCTTCACTGGCGGTGCGATAGTCGTTGCCCGTACAAGGGTTGTTTAAGTCGGACGCCACTGGGAAATCTGTATTGAGCAAATTGGTCGCTGCTGGTACTGTCCACGATTTACCGTCAGTTGACTGGATACTACCGATGTTGGTTTGACGACCGCGGTCACATTCATAGGCATTTGTCACATCAGTCTGGGCAAGACCTTGAGTTAAGCTAGCGGTACCAGTATAGCTGCTGGCATCTGCACTACTTATTGATGCTGTCGTTTGCTCATTGGCATCGGTAGCTACTGAGTCTATTTGAGTTTGGCTACACGCCGCTAGCAATACAGCAGATACGGTCGTAGTTAGCAAAGCAGGTATTAAAATAGGTTTCATTAGGACTCCTTAGCTTGGATGTCTGTATGGCTAATAATTATTATTAGATACACATTATTTTTTCTGTATATTATCAGTGCGTTTATAAGTCTGTACGGTCGTACCCTCTGGATCAATAAATTCAAAAGTATAAGTATCTTTAGTCGCTTCAGTAGCGCCCCAACCGTAATTCAGCTTATGCTCTTGACCGTCATGGGTATACGTTAGACTATATTGAGTCGGGCTTATAATTTTGTAATCTGTGATCTCAGCTCCGCGCAAAGGCATCAGCGCTGGGCGAACGCCATGAGTATGTGCTTGCGGTGCAATCTCATTTTCTGGCGCTGTCGTATCTGGGTTTATAGTGACCTTACCGCGCAAACCTGCAATTAAATACGGAAACTCTGAGGTAGCATGGTATTCATAGCTACCGTCTTCATTGAATTTGCCTAGATATTCATCAAGCTTATCATCGGTTTCACCATAGACAGGAAAACCATCTAGTGCATAAGCAATGGGCTTACCTTCACCAACTTGTGACTGTAGATGGGTTGGTGCAAGATGATAATGGTAGTCATCAGCGCGTCCAGAATGCCCGCCCCAATTGTCTAATTCTCCGAATGCTTTGGCATCCTCACCCCGATTGTTTAATGGGTTGAATATAGGAATACCATTAGCTGCAATAGCGATGGCCCCTTTCATAAAATTGTCTTTGGCCATCAAAGGCTCATCGGCAAGCTCAGGCTGTAAGGGAATGACCCAACTGTTCTCATTGGTATAATCCTGATCAATAGGTACTTGCTGTTGCCAACTGGTGATACCTGTCATCATTTCATGGCTTGGAATACCATTTGATTCGACATACAGATACTTATCATCATGGTGAGTACTAACGTTATCGAATGAGCCAAATACTGACGTCATAAAATCAATATCATTGGCTGGTACTGGCAAATGAGCAATCGCCTCTTTAGTCTTTTCACCGATATTTTGAGCCGTCTCAGTACTGCTACAAGCCACAAGCAAAGCAGCTGAACCCAATACACCAAAAACTGAATAAGCTACTTTTGAGGTTCGTTTTTTTTGTGGCGTATATTCAAAACATAAAAGCATACTAAACCACTCGCTAAGACCAAGCCACCCAACAGGTAAAAGAATAAGACAGAGCGTGTGTCACTGTTACTCGTCATAACAGACGTTGCCGCATCAGCTTTATTTAGTGCTGTTCCATTATCGTTAGCGGTATCGCTTGGATTTTGGATAGCCGTTAATTGATTACTACTTACTAGATTGTCAATCACTGCTAGCTGATTGATCGCTTGAATATGGGCGTTTTTTTCCAAAATATAGGTTTGATCATCGGCTGAAAAGTCCGACAAATCAAAAGAGAGCAACTGATGGTGGCTATCCGTTAAATAAACAGTACCGTCTTCTAGTTTGATGAAATCAGCAGCGACACTAGGTTGGCCTGTGATCTGCCATACTTTGGCAGCGATGGTATGTTCACTAAGGTCATGGGCGTAGGCAGAGGTCAGTGATGAAACCTGTATGGCAGTGACAATAGCAAGCAAGCTGAAAGCTCGAGCCGTTTTTATAAGGGTCATAACACGCTCTCGTTCGGATTGATATTTGAAAGTTAGTAATGGTCAGACGGATATGCGTATACGCACCTGTTTAAATGTCATAACTGTTTATCGTTACTCACACAAAAAATTATAGTGATCAAAATAATAGATCTATTATATTGAAAAGATAATATCAATTTTTACTTTAGAGAAGCTTTAAGAAGTGTTAAGCCCTATTACGCTTTTTACTATGGAAATCACGTAGACTATATCTTCGCCTGATGTACTATCATCAATCACTATGCAACGTATGGCGATAACTAGCAGTGTTCTTATATAAGAAAGCATCGTGCAAAATCAAAAACGCATCCCGCTGTCTTCTAAACATTGCAGCGGGTTTTTATCAGACGCACAAGGCTGAATTTTGTTAAGTTCATCAAGCGATAGATATTCAAGATAATTGGTCAGTGCAACACGAGCATCGGGGTCATCTATAAAATAGCCGTCATCATATATTTTATCTTTCCAGCTTGGGTTTACTCGATACAAATAAGACTTATAGTCTATATTAACTAACGCCTCGTCAGGAAGCTGATCAAAAGGGCCATCGTAATAGTTGTTTTTATAAACATTATTGGCATTAACGCCTACTAATATGGCAAATTTTTCCATAGGTAGGTAGACAAATTGAGTCCTAGCACCCACTTTAAGTACCTCGCCAACAGGATAATAAAACTCATCATCTCTGGATAAAGGATTAATATAATAGAAGTTATTGGTAGTAGGATGAAATGCCAAATAGAGCGTGACTCCCGAATCATCCATCATTGGTAGGTTGACTTCAAAACCTTGACTCTCAAGCGTCTTTACAAAATCAGCATCTGTCTCTATCTGATTAATCTCAAGGTTTTTTTTGATATTTTTGAAGGTTAATTGATATAAGTTAGGTTGATATTCTTTCAGGCTAAATATCTCTGATGACTTATATAGTTTATGATGCGTTTTAAACTCACCCCGTTCTTTGCCGGCTATGTCATAAAAATAGATAAAAGATAAGCTGCCCTGCTGTCTTAACTTATGACCTACCAACATATTGCCTTTTATTAAGTTGCCCTGATGGTAAAAATTAAAGTAATAATAGCCCTCTGAAGGGTAAATAGTGAGGGTATCGTCAGTCTGTGATAGCACGTATGCAAAAACGTCATCTACATTATCAATATCAAGCTCAGTATCTTGATACAGTTCATTGATCATTTTCTCGTTAGTATTTAGGGCATTGGCTTGAGCAGAGTACAGAAAAAGCAGACTCACCAGTAGGTAACAAAAGGTTTTCATGAATACTCTCCAAAATGTGGCTTAGTACATAAAAAATGACAGCTAAACGTTTAACTGTCACTTTGTTCTACTCGTAGATAGCATATATAGCATTGCTCAATTATTTTGCTAGTTTCATAGACTCAAGTTCAACGTTTTCATCGTTGATCCCTATTTTGGTAGTGATACAGTTATGTTTTTTTCTGGTCTTCCCAAATAAATGACCTGCGCTTTGCGCCAGTTCTTCTTCACCACTCGTAAATTCACGTGCTTTAAAGATCTTAAATGACTTAGTGGTCCAATGCGAATCAGACTTGCCCCAGCGATGTCCTTGCGATTTAGTCTCTGCCATTTGGCTCTCCATAAAAGCGCCACAAACATCACCATAGCTTTTTTCAATCATGTTATTTTCTTCAGCAAACTTAGTAAGAGCTACTTGCGATGCATCCTCTCTTAATGGCACGTTCACCTTTGAAGACACCATGTTTGCCTTGCCCTTTTTCTTCTCTTTCCCAGTGGTGCTCCAATTATGAGTCCACTCCGCAATCGCACTGTTCTCCGTTACAGTCATACCACTTTTGGCACCTGCCATATCATCGGTGGCATGGCTGAGCCCTACTAAAGACATGCTCAGTGTCAGTATCGTTATTTGCTTATAAATATTCATAATATACATCCTTGTGTAAAAGTATTTAATATCAATAAATCACTGTGAACAGCTGAAACTACTGTAAGCAGCTACGTGAGATTTATCGTCAAATGATCCACATAACGGAATATCTGCCCGAGTCTCTCTAGGGCCTTGATTGATTCTTAAAGTCTTTTCTAAACTTGAGAGCTTCCCTTAACCCTTGCCAAGGCCATCTGAATCCCTCTTCGTTATCTACTTCAACATCATTTGAATTATTGATGGCACTTGATTTATTATCTGTCGGTACTTGTTCTTTTTGATGCATACTTGAGGATTTAGCGTCCTTGACACTCATCATTGAGGTTTCAGAGATGCGTAAGTTTTGGGTATTGACGTCTTCAGCATGAGAGATGATAGCTAACGGAAAAATAAAAATGCTGGTTAAGATGGCTTTCCATAATTTCATCGTGGTAGTCCTTTATAGTTAATGAACTAACAGCACTTTGGACGCTCAGGTGTCGCTACTTCTTTGTTCTTCTTCTGCCAAGGCCAGCGCCAC
>CAJXUF010000087.1 GCA_913061175.1 uncultured Psychrobacter sp. | reverse complement strand
GATCTACACACTGCATATCGTCGGCAGCGTCAGATGTGTATAAGAGACAGTGCTAGTATCGACCCACGATTGGTGATTGCTCACTAGCAGGTATTTACCATTGGTATGAATATCGTCCGGTAGGTTGATACGCCAATCTTTGCGAGGTAACATATTGTCGATTAAGGCACTGTTGCTGCTAATCCAGTGAGTAGCAATTTTTATGACGGCCTTGTCCGCGATAGAGGCGCCAGTAATGACTTTACCGACGCCCATTAGCCATAAAGGAATACTACCACCGAAGCTATTGGCGGCGATGACACCAGTAGCTGTTGCAAGCGACACAGCTTTACCCAGTTTAGGCGAACGTTTATGCATTTTTCGAATGGTAGATGTCAATCGCATGCTCAATCCTTTTCAGTTTATCTGATTAATAATAAGCCGTATGTCGCTGAGTGTATCGTAGCTAGGCTTTCAATAGCCGATATTTGATAGCCAAGTTATTTCGAAAGCACGATCATGTTAACTATTTATGACTATTCAAAGCCGACAAATTCAGCGATATAATTTTAGCAGAAACATGTTGTAGTGTACGGTTGTAAACGTGACTAGTGGTAGCAAGGCGCGAAGATTTGACCTATAAAATCATTGAAATATAACCTGCACTTCTCATACATAGGTATGACAAAATATTACACAGAGATAGGTTGTAGTTGCCATAATAATGGGGAATGTAGATAAGTACTTAAAAAAGATTAACGGACAATCTTTATAAAAAGCACGATTTTTTAAACTTAAGAGGAAATATTATGCGTAATACTTTAATGATTGCAGCAGTAGCGTCAGGTCTAGCACTTAGTGGTTGTACAACAGATCCAAACACTGGACAACAGCGTCTAAATAAAGCTGCTCTAGGTGGTTTAGTTGGTGCAGCAGGTGGTGCAACTATTTCAAAAGCAACAGGCGGCGACAAAACCGGTCGTGATGCAGCTATCGGCGCAGCACTAGGTGCAGGCGTTGGTTACTACATGGAGCGTCAAGCTCGTCAACTTGAGCAGCAAATGGCTGGTACAGGCGTAACTGTTGAGCAGAACCCAACCACTGGTAACATTGATTTGGTTATGCCAGGTAGCATCACGTTCTCATTTGATGATGCAACCCTTAGCTCATCATTCAAGCCAACGCTTGATAAGCTTGCTTCAACGATGAACCAGTACAACCAAAACACAATTACTATCGCTGGTCACACTGATAGCAAAGGTTCAGCATCTTACAACATGGGTCTGTCACGTGATCGTGCTTACTCAGTTGCTAACTACTTAACAGCTCGCGGTGTTGCTTCAAACCGTGTAAACGTTGTTGCTTACGGCGAGTCACGTCCAATCGCAGATAACAACACTGAATATGGCCGTGGTCAAAACCGCCGTGTTGAGTTAACAGTTAACGCACCACAGAGCGTAAACTAATAAATAGCTATATAGCTATTAAGTATGTGCTAGATATTTGAGCACATATATTTCAAAAAGAGTCAGCGATATGCTGGCTCTTTTTTTTGTGTTTTCAGTTTGAATAAAACAGTGATTATTGATAGATATAGTTAATATTAAATTAAATATTGATAATGATTATCAATAACACTATAATTTGTCAGTGTTTGCTATTGATGCAATATTAAACGTCTTATCGTGCGCACTGAGAGTCAATGTGCATGGCTAAGATAGCCTGCTGTAACATGGCTTGATTATCAAAATAATTGAGGCTACTTAACCAAAACGAATTTTTTGCTATATTTCTTGAGGATATGTATGACGATTACCACAGTAACGAGCCGTAAGCTTTTACCAACTACTTTAGCTGTTGCACTTGCAGGATTGTTAATGGTGTCGGGCTGTACAAAGCAAGCCGATGAAGACACCAATGCTGCGACAGAAACGCAAACAGAAGTAGCAAACACAGAGACAGCTGATAATTCAGAGATGACTGCTGCCGAAAAAGCACATATTGATAGATTGATTATCAGTTATGCAAACATGGCACACGCCGCTTATAAAGACTCGTTGGACACGGCCAAAGCGCTGCAAACTGCGGTAGAGACATACGTAGCTACTCCAACACAAGAAAACCTTGATGCGGCAAAGGCTGCCTATAAAGCAGCACGCCAACCATATTCACAAACTGAGATTTTCCGTTTTGATGAAGGCTTTGTGACTGCCAATGACAAACGTGCTATTAACAGCATCGATAGCTGGGAAGGACAGATCAATGCTTGGCCACTTGATGAAGCATTGATTGATTATGTTGGTGACGACTACGAAGGCGAATACAACAGCCAAGAAAATATCATCAATAGTGCCAGCATTACTGTTGGTAGTATCAAGCAAGATACCAGTACGATTACGCCTGAGCTACTCGCAGAAATGAATGAAATCGGTGGTAGTGAAGCCAACGTAACGACTGGCTATCATGCGATTGAATTTATGCTGTGGGGTCAAGACAACAACGGTGTAAAAGAAGGCGCAGGTAATCGCCCAGTCACTGACTATGCGACTGAAGCCGGACAGTGTACTAGTGGTGAGACCGTCAATGAAGATGCCAGTATCTGTGAGCGCCGCGGGGAATTCTTAACTGCTGCAACTCAACTATTGGTCGATGATTTGACCGCGATGGAAGCCCAGTGGCAGCCTGATACTGAGAATACCTTGCGTAGTGATTTGATAGCGCGCAAATATGACAATGGTCTGCGCCAAATTATGTATCAAATGGGCAGCTTAGCATTAGGTGAGCTTGCTTCTGAGCGTATGCAGGTCGCTTTTGTTACTGGCTCTACCGAAGATGAGCACGAATGCTTTAGTGATTTGACTCATTTAAGCTATGCCAATAATGCACGCGGTATCCAAAACGTCTTTAATGGTAGCTATACAACAGTCGCTGGTAAGACAGTGGGCGGCTACGGTATTAAAGATTATCTAACAGATAACGGCCACACAGAAGCTGCTGATAAATTGGCTGCTGAGTTCAACAAAGTAGAAGGCGCGTTCAACGTTATCGTTGAAAAAGGCGAAAAAGACGGCATCAAGATTGACCAGATGATTGCAACTGTCGGTCAAGCCAGCCAAGAAGGTATCTCTGCTGAAGAACAAAACGTCCGTCGTGGATGGGTTGAAGCGGGTATCACTAGCTTACAAGAGCTGACCGCCAGTATCGAAAATGCTGCAAAAGCAGTTGGTATCGATAATCTAGATGCAGATGCTGGGTCACAGTTTTAAGAAAAATTTAAGCTAGCGGCCCTTATTTAAAAGCCTTTCATTGGCTTTGCGACGTTTTATTAGTCGTTATAGGTCAGTAACCGCTGTTTATTGGATACTTAGATTAGATATAATACGTGCGTTGTCAGCCACCGTTGGCAACGCATTTTTACGAGCATTAAATAAGCCGATTGACCGGTGTACCATCTCATTATATGTTGATAAACAATGATTGTGACGACATATAATGAGGTGGTATGACAAAATTTTAATGGTTCTACTCTAGCGCTAAGGCAATTAATTTCTATGAACGCCAATTATGTTAACCCCTCTGATTCTCCTCTTGCTACTCAAATCCTACGATATATACCCTCTAAGCTTGCGCTAGTTATCGTCAGTGCAATGGCTATCAGTGCGTGTCAACAATCTGATAGCGTTTCTGACGACACTTCTGGCGATGTTTCTGATGTTACTTCAGAGCAGGCCTCAAGTAATGAAAGTAGCAGTGAAAAAAGCCAAGCGCTGTCGTCCGAACACGCTAAAAATATAGAAACACTGGCAGGCGTGCCGATGCAGCAACTGGTAAGCTTTGACCCTCAAGAGATCAATCAGGGCGGTGACTCTGGTATTAGCATTAGCAGTGCTGAGAGCTACTCGAAGCCTTCATCAAACCTAGCAGCTTCTCGAAAAGGGTCGTTCTTTATTGGTAACGCGTTCTTTAAGCAGCCATGGGTCGTTGCACCTGCTAGTACTGATAGTCGTGATGGGCTGGGTGCATTATTCAATGTGGCCGCTTGCCAGTCCTGTCATGTCAAAGATGGGCGAGGTCATGCGCCGATGACTGCCGATGACGATGCTGATAGTTTGTTAATTCGTCTGTCTATGCCTGCGACGACCGATGAGCAACGTCAGCAGCTACAGGATTCGCTGATTGAAAAGGTGGTTCATCCTATGTATGGTGGGCAGCTACAAGATCGCGGTATTCAGGGCGTGCCTGCTGAAGCGAGGATCGCAGTGCAGTGGACAGATAAACCAATTACCTTTGCTGACGGATATGTCGAGACGCTGCGTGCACCAACGTTTAATTTGACCAAACCTGGTTACGGTGCTTTTGACGATGACATGATGGTATCACCGCGTGTGGCGCTACCAATGATTGGGCTTGGGCTACTAGAGCAAATATCTGAAGATGACATTAAAAAACAAGCCAACGACAGTAATGATAGCGATATCAGTGGTAAGTTTAACTGGGTCATGGATCCGCAAACGGGCAAACGTGCGCTTGGACGATTTGGGTGGAAAGCGGGTCAAACCAAACTTATCACCCAAAACCAAAGTGCCTTTAACGAAGACATGGGTCTGACGTCCAACATCCGTCCTAATGAATCTTGTATGCCAACGCAGACCGCTTGCCTAAATGCAGCGACAGGTGCTGATGAGCAGGGCAATGGTAAATCACCTGTGGAAGTAAACGATGAGGTCGCGAAATTTGTAGAGTTTTATACTCGAAATCTAGCAGTGCCGCATCGCCGTAATGCAGATAATAAGCTCGTGCTGGCTGGCAAAAAGCGTTTTTATGACATGGGTTGTCAAAGCTGTCATACGCCAAGATATCAGTTGCCAAAAACCGACGATGATCATCTTGAGCAGCATGGACAAGTGATTTATCCTTACACAGATTTGCTGTTGCACGATATGGGCGATGATCTCGCTGATCGTACGATTGCTGGCAAACTACCACCGAAAAGTGCCCAAGTTGAATTTTTAGCCAATTCTTATGAATGGCGTACGCCAGCACTTTGGGGCGTAGGGCTTGCTCAGACAGTTGATCCTCAAGCGACGTTTTTACATGATGGCCGTGCTCGTACATTGATGGAAGCTGTTTTGTGGCATGGCGGCGAAGCCGAAAAGCAAAAGCAACAAGTATTGGAATTAGATAAACAAGGTCGCGCAGAGCTTAATGCGTTCCTAAAGTCGCTATAATAAAATCACTGTAATAAAGTCGCTATTATAAAGTCAGCATAAAAACGCTATAAATTACTACCTATAACATTACCGAGAAATCTATGAAAATAAACCACGCTTTGGCAATGGCGCTATCTGCATTGAGTGCTGGACTGCTGATCAGTTGTGTCAAACCTGCCGATGACAACAAAACTGCAGATGTAGACAGCCAAAAAGTTGTGCAAGACAGTGCAGCTACTGACAGCTCAGTAGAAAACAGCAAAGAAAGTACTGAGCAAATCGTTGCAGTAGATATCAGCCCTGAGACTGCAAAAACGTATTTGACGCATGTGGCAGACGATATCGTGATTCCTGCGTATGCTGATGCAGCCAAGCAAAGCGATCTGTTGAATGAATTGGCGCAGAAACATTGTACCCAAGCTCCAGTAAGTGGCGATGAGCTACAAGCATTACGTGCGCAGTGGCTAGTATTGGCACAAGCGTGGTCAAGTGCTGAGATGGTCAACTTTGGTCCTGCGACTGCTAGCATGAGCAATCTATACATTAACTACTACCCTGACGAGCGCGGACTCGTACACAGTGGCGTGGCTGATTTAATCGCTGCCAATCCAAAACTTACGCCAGAGCAACTTGCTGGCGAGAGCGCTATCGTACAAGGCGTGCCAGGATTAGAAGAAGCTTTGTTTGCCAATGAAAGTCTAGACGCTGGTCAGTGTGCTTATGTGATTAGCGCTAGTAGTGCGTTGAGTACGCGTCTAAAAGACATCGAGAAAAACTGGCAGCAAAACGCGACTGATTTATTGGCGATAGACAAAACAGCAGAGAGCGATAGAGGTCTAAATCAGTGGATTAACTCTCTGCTGTCATTGATTGAGACTATGAAGTCTAATGCCATTGATCAGCCACTCGGTCTGACAGGTAAGGCAAAAGGCCATTTGCCTGCTGCTACTGCTGGTCAAAGCCGCGCTATCATCAATGCTAAGTTAGATACGATTAATAAAGCCATGACTGACCCTGTATTGACGGCTATTCTTGGCAGCAATGACGAAAACAAGGTTTCAGATAATCTCTCGACTGCATTGGCTGATACGACTGCATTATTAGCACAAATGCCAGAAGATTTATCAGAGGCTAATAAGGATGATCAACAAGCGTTGTACGATCATCTGACTGATGTCACTCGTCTGATTAAACGCCAGTTAATCCCAGCACTTGGTATCCGTGTGGGCTTTAACAGCACTGATGGCGATTAGATAATGTCTACTATCGAAGCGAGTACAGCAGTGTCAACAGCCCAGACTCATGATCATATGAATAGGTCTAATCGGGCTGGGAGAGCTTCGTCAACTCATGAGCTTTTGACGACTTCAGTGTTGACAGCAGTGGGTACGGCGGCGCTAGTCGGTATTCATCATCGTTATCGTAAGCAGCAGCATCCAGATGCCAGTCTACAAGATTATGTAGATGGTATTCGTACGCAGTTGCAGGTATTACGAGCTGGTCCTGATTCAACGCCGAAGCTTTCACGCTTACGTTATGCTTGTGAGCAAGCAGCGGCAACATGGAAGCAGTCTTATCACGCTGTAGGTAATGATAAAAGTAACACGCCTGACTTTGCTGTCATGCATACGACAACGATGCTGGCGCGCCCAGTCAGCTGGGTCAGTGGCGTCGCATCTATGCCAAAAGATCAGGCCACATCAAGCCAGAATGAGCACGACTTTGGTGTGGTAGGTATTGATGCTGACAGACAAATCGTTTGGCAGACGACTATGCCTGAGCGTGTCCATGACATCGTTGTTCAGCCTGTATCTGTCAATGTATCTGAAGCTCAAACTCAGCATAGCACTGTCGATCAAAGACGTGATGTTGTTGTGATGGGTCGTCGTCCAAGCGAAAGATTCTGGGTGCTTAATACATCAAATGGGCAAGTACAACATGCGATTACAGCTGATGTAGACCGTCACTTTTATGGTCATGCTTGCTATAGCTTAGATGGCAGCTTGCTCTACGTAACTGAGAATGACACGGTGAGTTTGGCAGGTAAAATTGGTATCTATGATGCCCATGATGCTTATCAAAAAGTAGCAGAATTTGACTCATATGGTATAGGCCCGCATGAGCTGATTATGCATCCTGATAGCGAAACGCTCGTCATTGCAAATGGGGGTATCAAAACCGAGCAGGCCTCACGCGAAGAGCTAAATCTAGATACCATGCGACCCTCACTGGTTTATTTGAATCGTCACGATGGCACACTGCTTGAGCAAGTGACTCCCGAACATAATCAGATGAGTGTGCGTCATTTAGCCATGCACGACGATGGTACAGTGATAATCGGTATACAGTTTCAAGGTGAAAAACATATCAATGTCCCATTGGTATTGACCCATAAACGTGGTGATACTGATTTTGAGCCGCTTACGATGCCAAATAATCAATGGCAACGTTTTCACCAATATATCGCTAGCGTGGCGGTGGATAGTGAGCGTAACCTACTTTGTGTGACCACGCCGATTGGTGGCTGTGCGGCAATTTATGATTTACATACTCGCAAGCTGATTGATGATGTAAGCCTGCCAGATTGTGCAGGGGCTTCGGTGTTAGCTAATTCTAGTGCTTCAATGAGTAAAATTGATAAACCTGCCGAGCCGACAGGATTCATTGTCAGTGATGGTCAAGGTCAGTTAACCGTGTTAAGAGTAAATGTTTTACCAAAAGTAAAGTTGGACGTAGACGATGTTGAACCTCATGAGCGGATTATCAAAGACAGTCAACTGCATATGATGTCGTTTGACAACCACTTACAAGCGTTATAATAAGTGACGCTAAGCAAGAGCGACAGACGAATAGGCACGGCGATTAATAACGACTATTACTAGAACAATAGTAATAGTCAGCCAAGGAGGTAGAGCATTAGCTTAGACACCAATTTAGATACCAACTTAGATACTGTCAGACAGCAGCTTGCACAGGCAGGCATCGAGCTACACATTAGTAAAAAGCGTGTTAAAAATATCAATTTTCGCTTAAAGCCCCATACGTTGATGGTCTCTGCACCGATACATATCAGCGCATCACAAATGTTGCATGCTGTGGCTAAGCGGGTGCCTTGGGCGATTGCAAATCACCCGCAGGTATTAGAACAGTATAGACGTAGACAGAATACATCGTCTGACCCTTCAGCTGCGAATAACTCAGTTTTATTATGGGGCACGGCGCAATCATTTACGCTCAGTCCCGATCAAAAAATCACCTATTATCGGCAACAACTTTCTGAAGTCGCACCTGCACTATTTGATAAGTGGCAGCCAATCGTTGGCGCTTATGCCAATGAAATACGTTTGAAAAAAATGCACACGCGTTGGGGCAGCTGCAACACGCGCGCAAAACGAATTTGGCTATCGGTTTATCTTCCTGCCTATCCTATCGAATGCACCGAATACGTAATCGTTCATGAGCTGTGCCACTTGCATCATGCCAACCATAGCCGAGCGTTTTGGCAAACGGTTGCAACAGCGATGCCAGATTATTTGCAATGGCATAATATACTAGCGGGAAAGACAGGGCAGCTGGATTAAACCTATCATCTAAGTATCTAAGTATCTAAGTATCTAACTAGCCCTCGTAAATAGCTCGATATCATCTGCGTCACTTTCATTATGCTGAGCAACAAGTCCTATTTTTATCATCATTTTTAAAATAAGGACACACCTGCATAAGCCTGATATGATAAGGAATAACGATACAAATTGTGTTGTTTAAACAATAGATTTATATACAGGTATGTCATATGGAAAACGTCAACCAAGCGGAGTTTTGGCAGCAGCGTTATGAGAAGAACAGCATCGGTTGGGATATGGGGCAGGTATCGCCACCGCTCAAAGCTTATATCGACCAGTTACCTGAGAGTGCAAAAAATCAGGCGATATTAGTGCCAGGTGCAGGCAATGCCTATGAAGTAGGCTATTTATATGAGCAAGGTTTTACCAATGTCACGCTAGTTGACTTTGCACCTGCACCGATTGAGACGTTTGCAGAGCGCTATCCTGATTTTCCTTCTGAGCATCTGATCTGTGCAGATTTTTTTAGCTTGTCAGCTGAGCAGTATGAATTTGATTGGATACTTGAGCAGACGTTTTTTTGTGCGATTAATCCATTGCGCCGTGATGAATACGTGCAACAGATGGCAAAGCTGCTAAAGCCACAAGGTAAGCTAATTGGGTTGTTATTTGACACGGATTTTGGACGGGAAGAGCCACCGTTTGGTGGTACAAAGGAAGAGTACCAGCAGCGTTTTCAAAGTCATTTTGATATCGATATTATGGAGCCCAGCTATAATTCACATCCAGCGCGGCAGGGTAGTGAGCTGTTTATAAAGCTGCAAGCGAAGTAAGCTCATGCTTGATATTATCTCGAGCTTGCGTTTCTAACTGATTATAGTAATGGTCAGTCAGATAAAGTTTGGGACGTGCTAGTAATCCTTGTAACACTGCAGTGCGCCCATCACGGTAGCTGTCATCGGCGACATGGTTATATTCTTGACGTATCGCCTTTGCATACTGCTTGTAGGTAGGCCAAGGCGCACCCAAAATACTCAAATCCATATCTAACAGATACGCAACATCGTTATATTTGTCACTGTCTATTAATGTATCTATCTGATGATTAGCCGTCATCATAATGAGAGCGTAGATCTGCTGGCATTGCTCTGGACTGAGATAAGGACTTAAGGCATCTGTCGCAAACTCAGCACTTTTCAACTCGTTGTCGGAGCGTGTCGGGTCGTAAATCACATCATGATAGTACAGTGCCAATGCAATGATATGCGGCTCAGACAGATGGTGTTTAATGCTTTCAAACTCTACCAATAACTGCTCAATGTGATTGAGTGTATGATAAGCACGTTGTGGTTCGCCATAGCGCGTCACGATATCCTGCCACAGCCTATCTATTTGCTTTGGCGAGATAGCACTGGTCATAGCTGACAGAGGCTGTGTAAAGCATTTGCCAAGCTCATCATGTTTATATGAGACAGTTTTCATATGTCATTTTTCACTATGACCGTGGTAAAAGTGGTTTGGTTATTCTTTGTTAGCCACCGCATCTTTAAATGCTTTGTTAAACACCTCACCAAGCAAGCTAACATCATCGACACGCGCATAGTTCAGACGGGTGACAAAGGCAATATGGCGATGCGGCCCGTCTTCAGCCAATGGTATGGCGACGGCATTTTGGTTTTGCAGGTGTAGCTGATCGAGCGCCATTTCAGGCACTAGCGTTGTGCCCATATTGGCAAGTGCCATTTGAATCAAAGTGTTTAAACTGGCATCTGAAAAGCTTGATTTCATCTGGGCACGGTCAAAATGACAGACAGACAGGGTCTGATCGGTTAGGCAGTGTCCTTCGCCAAGTAACATGAGATTGGCAGTCGCCAGTTCATCAGCATTGATGGTCTCAAGCTTGGCATGTATATCGTCTTTTGGAAATACAGCAAAGAAGTCTTCACTCCAAAACTCAAAACTATGTAGCCCATCTACCGCGTACGGTAGTGCAATGATAGCCGTATCGATATGACCGTAGCGTACTTGCTCAAGCAGACGCTCTGTCTGTTGTTCGACGATGGTCATGCGGAACTCTGGATATTGAGCACGCAGCGCAGGCAGTACTTTTGGTAGCAAATAAGGCGCAATCGTCGGAATAATACCGACAGTCATAGGATAGGCAAGTGGCGTCTGATGGCTATGAGCACGCGTGGTCAAATCGCTCACTTCAGAAAACACTCGCTGCGCCCGTGTGAGGATGTCTTGACCGATAGGGGTAATCAATACCTGTTTATTGTTGCGCTCAAAAATCTGAGTATCTAGTTGTTTTTCTAACTCTGCGATACCCAGACTCAGTGCAGACTGTGAGATATTGCAATCCTCAGCAGCACGTTTAAAATGACGATGTTTGGCGACGGCTAGGGCAAACTCAAGTTGTCGTAAAGTAATCATAAAACCTCTCTTTTAATGGGTTTTTAATGCAATTTATTATGTTTGGTCAACCTTTATAAGGTAGCAAATTACCAATTAAGCACCAATGATAAAATGTAGAGATAATAGTTTAACAAGTTTAATAAAACAAAACATCACATTAAAAACTTTTAACTAGATTAACTATAGAATTCGGGTATAGTTTGTCGGGTAGCCCAAAGACATATCCATTGGGTCAACACGAATATATAAATAATCAATAACGAATTCAACTTCAATTAACTAAAAGAGGAGCCATCCATGGCCGCTATTATTAATCAGGAAATCCCAGAATTTACAACAGAAGCGTTTGTAAATGGTGAGTTTAAAACGATTAGCTCTGAAGATGTTAAAGGTAAGTGGGCGGTATTTATGTTCTACCCACATGACTTTACCTTTGTATGTCCAACTGAGCTTGAAGATATGGCGAATCATTACGAAGAGCTAAAAGCGCTTGGTGCTGAGGTCTACTCC
>CAJXUF010000086.1 GCA_913061175.1 uncultured Psychrobacter sp. | reverse complement strand
TCTACACACTGCATATCGTCGGCAGCGTCAGATGTGTATAAGAGACAGGCATTTAAACAAGGATAAATACACGATGCCAGCACGACCGACCGATCGAGCACCAGTCACAAAATTAGAAAAATTAACTGCTCGTGTGAGCAAAGTAGTTAATGAAAGTGCTGTACTACAGCCAGTCAGCAATAGTGTGAATCACTTAGCGAGAAAGCTTATCTTTCGTGCGTTACAGCACGTTCAGTTTGGTAGCCTCACGCTGATTGAAACATTTGGCGAACAGGAACCTAAGACAAGTAGCTTTGGTAAAGTAGCTACTAATGACGCTAGTAGCTCGGCGGTTGGTCGCCATTCGCTACATGTGACATTACAGATTCATGATTCTGCTGTCTATCGCCAGCTATTACTTGGCGGCTCTATCGCCCTAGCAGACAGTTATATCGATGGTGAGTGGGATACGGATGATCTAACAGGTTTGATTCGCTTGGCAGCTCGTAACTTAGCAGTGCTCAATAAACTAGAGAATCGTTTTGCTGGTATTAGTAAGGCATTTGAAAAAGCGAAGCATCAGCTGCGTAGCAATGACAAATCTGGCTCCAAATCCAATATCCTAGCGCATTATGATTTGGGAAATGACATGTATGAGCGGTTTTTGGACGATACGATGATGTATTCATCGGCAGTATATCCTACGCCTGACGTGACGCTCAGTGATGCGCAACAGCACAAACTGTCGCTCATATGCCAACGTTTACAGCTCAGTGCTGATGATAATGTGATCGAAATTGGTACAGGGTGGGGCGGTTTTGCTATCTTTGCGGCCAAGCATTACGGCTGCCATGTGACCACCACGACTATCTCTGATGCCCAGTATGATGAAGCGAAGCGACGAGTCGAGGCAGCAGGTCTGTCTGACAAAATCACATTGCTCAAACAAGATTACCGCGAGCTGACAGGTCAATATGACAAATTAGTCAGTATTGAGATGATTGAAGCGGTGGGGCATGAGTACTTGCCGACTTTCTTTGCTAAATGTAATAGCTTACTTAAGCCGACAGGTCTTATGGTATTACAGGCTATCACTTTTAATGACCAAAATTATCAAGACTATATCGACTCGGTTGATTTTATCCAAACGCATATTTTCCCAGGTGGTTGTCTGCTCTCAAACCAAGAACTGACGACACAATTTACTGAACAGACCGATATGGTCGTCAAGCAATTGCATGATTATGGCTTTGATTATGCGTACACGCTGCGTGACTGGCGTGCTGCGTTTATGGCGCAGCGTGCAGAGATTCAAGCGCTTGGCTATGACGATGCTTTTATCCGCCTATGGGAGTTTTACTTTTGCTATTGCGAAGGTGGGTTTTTGGAGCGCACGATCGGTGTGGTACAAGTTACTGCGGTGAAGCCTAACAATATCGACACGCTGCATTTTTCTGATTTGCCATCTACTGTCTTAAATCATGAAACGGTTTTGAATGATGAGACAGCCTTTAATGATGCAGATATGACAGACACCGCGTCAGTATAAGTCTGATGATATAGATAGGGTTTACTTATAACTCTCATAGGGCCTCATACTGCATGAACAGTTTGAGACCTATGTATTGAAAAGTTCTACATCGAAAGGTTTTACATCGAAAGGTTCTACGATGCTTGCAGGGCACGCTTATCACGCAGACCTGAATAGCGTGTCACCGCTAGTGCCATTAAAGAGATGACAGCACCGATCCAAGCTGTATCTTGCAATGACATATTTTCAACCACACTACCACCGATGATTGAGCCCAGTGCAATACCGATATTGAATGCAGCAATGTTCAATCCAGACGCGACATCGACAGCGTTCGGCGTATATTTTTCAGCTTGCTTGACCACGTAGATCTGTAGACCCGGTACATTACCAAAGGCGAAAGCACCCCATACCAGAATAGTCAGCACAGCAGCAATCTTGGATTGCATAGTAAAGGTGAACAGTAAAAGAATGACACTTAAGGCGCTAAATATAATGCTAAGCGCACTAATAGGGCCGCGTTTATCTGCAAGTTTTCCGCCCCAAATATTGCCGATCGCAACGGACACGCCATATACGAGCATGATGAGACCGATGGCTGATGGTGCAAATTTAGTCTGCTGCTCTAAGATAGGTGCTAGGTAGGTAAATGCCGTAAACGTACCGCCATAGCCAAGAATAGTCATTAGATAAACCAGTAGTAATTGTGGTTTTACAATGACTTGTAATTGCTCTTTGAACGTTGCAGGGATAGATTTTTTTAAGTTTTTTGGTACCAATATGGCGCTACCAATTAAAGCGATTAAACCCAGTACTGAGACGACCAAAAACGTAGCGCGCCAACCGAAATGCTGTCCAATCCATGTGCCAAGGGGTACGCCAGTGACGAGCGCCACGGTAAGTCCAGTAAACATAATGGCAATTGCGCTGGCTTCTTTTTCTTTACTGACAAGGCTAGTAGCAATCATGGAACCAATAGAGAAAAACACACCATGCGCCAGACCGGTCAAGATACGGGCAAGTATTAAGGTTTCATAACTGGGTGCTTGCCAAGCCAGCAAGTTACCCATGACAAACAGACCCATTAGGCTCATCAGTACTATTTTCCGATTCCAGCGGCCAGTAAGTGCGGTAAGTATAGGGGCACCGATGGCAACGCCGACAGCATATAGGCTGACGAGCAACCCTGCTGAAGGTAAGCTCACGCCCAGATCGGT
This sequence comes from uncultured Psychrobacter sp., assembly GCA_913061175.1. Classification (GTDB taxonomy): domain Bacteria; phylum Pseudomonadota; class Gammaproteobacteria; order Pseudomonadales; family Moraxellaceae; genus Psychrobacter. The sequence goes on along the minus strand of CAJXUF010000086.1, from coordinate 8,967 downwards.
GGCAATAGTTGGTACCAGACCAACGATGACAAATTCGGTTGTCCCAATTGCAAATGCGCTTAGAGTAAGCGCCCATAAAGCGAGTGGCATAACGACATCCTAATAATTAAATGATGCGCGTAGTTTGACCGATTTATAATTTGCAAAAAACAGCACAAATGACAAAATACCTTTGTCAATTTTGTAAAGGTAATCATGATGATGGGACATGCTAAAACAGAAGACATAGAGATATTTTTGACGGTAGTAGACACGGGCAGCTTTACTGGCGCTGCCAACTTATTGAATCAGCAGGTTGCCAAAGTATCTCGTGCGGTGTCCAGACTCGAAGATACGCTGCAATGCACGCTGCTAAATAGAACGACACGGCGCTTGGAGCTGACGGAGGAAGGGCATGTCTTTATAAGATATGCGCGTGAAAGTTTAAATACGTTATATACCGGTGAAGAGGCGATTAAGCTGTTAAAACAAGCACCAAGTGGGCATTTACGAATTGACGCCGCCAGCCCGTTTGTCTTTCATCAACTGACGCCTTTGGTTGGTGATTTTGTGGCGCAATATCCACACATCACTCTCGACCTCACCTCGCATGACAATATTATTGATTTGCTTGAACACAAGACGGATCTGGCTATCAGAATTGGCGATTTAAAAGACTCAAATCTGCATGCACGTCTATTGGGTAAAAGTAAGCTGCGGCTAGTAGCCAGTCCTGAATATTTATATCAGCATAATGAGGTGACTCATATTGATGATTTGAATGTTGAGGATTTGAGCACTCATAAGTTAATTGGCTTTAACGATGCGTCAAAACTAAATAGCTGGCCGTTAAGAACACCAGTGAAGCTCAATTTTCATATGACTGGCAGTAGCGGCGAGACCTTACGTCAGCTATGTTTAAATCATCAGGGCATTGCCTTACTGTCACATTTTATGATTGGTGAAGATTTAGAATCTGGACGATTGGTTGAAGTATTGCCTGAGGCGATAGTCAGACCAAACAACCGTGAAGCCATACAGGCGGTATATTACAAAAATAGTGCCGTATCTTCGCGTATTCTGGCATTTTTAAACTTTATCCAACCAAGACTGACATTATAATTTTTATCTGTTTCTATTCATTTTATAAGAGGTAATATCATGGGTTACGTTTTTATCTATCTCGCTGCTGTGGTTATCTTTTTGGGTGTCGATGCTGTATGGCTGACGACCATGAAAGGCGCCTTTTATGAGTCGCGTATTGGGCATCTATTGGCTGATGAGCCAAACATGATGGCTGCTGGCGTGTTCTATATGTTCTATATACTGGCACTTTGTATCTTGGTTCTGTATCCGCAAATTAAAGCTGGCGCATCCGTCGGTCATATCTTCTTACTCGGCGGGCTGATTGGCTTGATGGCTTATGGCACATACGACTTTACTAATTTGGCACTGTATAAAGGCTTTACGCTAGATACAGCGTTGGTTGACTTTGTATGGGGTGGTATTTTGACTGGTTCGGTTAGTGCGATAGTGGCATGGCTTGCGTATCGCTTTCATTGGTTGAGCTAGCGCTTATATCTTGGCATATATAACGCTGTTTAAATAGTGCCAATTTACACAATTTAGACTGTCTAATGACAGAGGTCTGTTTGTGCTATACGGCGACCTGCTGTATAAATGGTAGGCATAATAAATAAGTGTCAAACCATTAAGGAATATTATGCCGCAATACAATACCAGCTCCACTGCCAAAAAAGCCCCATTAAACCATGAGCTATACATGTCAGTACTTATGACGCCTGATATGGCGAATTTCATTGGCAATGTGCATGGTGGGGATTTGCTCAAGATGCTTGATCAGGTCGCTTATGCTTGTGCCAGTCGCTATAGTGGTAACTATGTGGTGACACTGTCTGTCGATCAGGTGATGTTCCGTGAGCCGATATATGTGGGCGAGTTGGTTACTTTTGCAGCCAGTGTCAATTATGTTGGTAATACTTCAATGGAAGTAGGTATCCGCGTCGAAGCAGAAGATGTACGTGGTCGTACCGTCCGTCATACCAACAGTTGTTACTTTACGATGGTGGCTATCGATGACAATGGCAAACCAACCTCCGCACCGCCACTCGATATCAAAAACAAGATGCAGCAATGTCGAGCGGATGCAGCTAAAGAGCGAAAGAAGCTGCGTATGGAAAGCTCGCATCGTCCTAGTTGCGACTTCGAAGAGATTAACAAGCAGTTTGGCGAGAACGAAGAAAATGCTGAGGTAGGAAAATAGCCTAAGTTATTTAAAGCTATCTAAAGTTATTTAAAGCTATCTAAAATTTTATAAAGTTATTTAGTTTTATTGAATTAATAATTCATACAACGACTCACTAAAAAGACACTGATATTGTAGAGCACTTATTTTAAGCTGATGTATGTTTCAAGCCATTCATCTACGGCAAAAATTCTACTATCAATATGTTATTTCAGTGAGTCTAGCATGAGTCTAAAGCCATCTATTGCTAATCCCCAGCGCCATTTACCAGCCTCTCCTAAGGCGCAAACACCTCGCGCACGTGGGGCAGGTAATCCTAAAATTCCAAGTGACCCTGAATTAAAACATACCCTTAATCAAAGCCCTGAAACCAATGATGAGCATTCAGGCTCACTGATCACTGTGTTAATTGCAGTTGGGGCCAATCTGGTTATTGCAATCGCAAAAACAGTTGCCGCTTTTATGACAGGCTCAGCCTCTATGATTGCAGAAGCAGCTCACTCATGGGCAGATGCTGGCAATGGTACATTGCTCATCGTCGCAGAAAAAAAGTCCATCAAACCTGCTGATAAAAGCCATCCGTTAGGCTATGGCAAAGAGTCTTATGTTTGGTCGATGATTGCGGCTTTCGGTGTATTTACGGCAGGCTCGATCGTCTCTATCTATACCGGTATTAAGGAATGGAACGCTACTGAGTCTGAGGCTAACTATACGATTGGCTTTATCGTATTGGCAGTGGCGTTTGTGCTCGAAGGGATCTCGTTGGTTCAGGCTTACAGACAAAGTAAAAAACATGGTGAAGCGCTCGATATCAGTGCACTTGGCTATGTCGTAGATACCTCTAACCCAACGTTGCGCGGTGTATTCTTTGAAGATTTAGCAGCGGTTATCGGCTTGGTGATTGCCGCTGCTGCTATGGGTATGCACGCTTATACGGGCGAACCATATTGGGATGCGTTAGGGTCTATCATCGTCGGTCTACTATTGGGTGTCGTCGCCATATTCTTGATCAGTCGCAACCGAGATTTCTTAGTAGGACATAGAGTCACTGACCGTATGCACGAATACGTTTTAAGCGAGCTGCTAAATCATCCAGATATCGACAGTGTGTCTTACCTGCACTTAGAGTGGGTCGGCCCGAAAAAAATATTTATGGTGGCGGCAGTAGATATCGCAGGCAATCAAAAAGAAGAGCATATCGCACAGAAATTTGAAGAGATTGAAAATTTATTCAGAGGTAACCCAGTTTTTCAAGAGGCTATCTTGACACTGTCTGAACCTAACGCTGAGCTGCTAAGTTTAGAGAATATTTAATTTAAAAGCTTGATAGATTAAGTATGTGGTAGAGAAACCCTATTGAATGTTTTTAAGTACGCTTTCTAAATTCAAAACCCAACACACAAAAAAGCCGTCAATTATGACGGCTTTTTCTATAGCTCTAGTACTCAGTGACTAGTCAAACTAAATACTATTAGTTCTTTGGAGCGTTTGCGCCAATGAACCATGCATCTTTATCGATGATACGGCTAGCTTCTGTAAATAAGTCAGCAGTGTCTTCATCACCTGCGTCGCCAGCGGTAGCGATTGCTTCACGCAATGTCTCTGCAACTTTCTTATAACGGCTAGTTAGCTCACGAACATGCTGATCTACTTCAGTAATGTCGGTTGGATAATCATCTAGGATAGACTCTTTGACTACACGACTTGCCAAACCATTTGGTTGACCACCTAAGATTACAATGCGCTCTGCGATAGTATCTGATACTTCGAGGATACGATCTGATGTCTCATCTAATAATTGATGCACACCAATAAAACCAGTGCCTTGTAGATTCCAATGGCACTGTTTGCCATCTAAGGTTAAATCGATAACGTTTGCTAGGTTAGCGTTTAGCAAATCAATCATTTTTTTCGCAGTTTCGTCTGAAATACCACTTGCGTAACATTCTCTCATATTCTACTCCGTCATTTATTTAAAATTATTATATTGAATGAAATTTCAATGTATTTTTATTAGTTTTCTATTGATGACAATCAATTCAAAGCTAATGATACGAATTGCTATAAATCTATCGATTCACTAGTACTGATCACTAATACTTAGAAGTCATCAACTTGTTAATTCAAGAACGATAATAGCAGCTTAACTCAATGTTGGAACCCTTGAGTGTTAGGCTTTGTTAGGTGGTCGTGTAACGAGTTTGTTAACCATGAAAAGCTTTGTAAATTTATCGAATACTGTGTGCGTTTTTTATAACGATGTAAGTTTTATCCGCTACTATTAAGCCTTAAATCTTAATCAACCTTCCCTTTATATACTTATATCTTGGGCAGCGAGAGAGCGTTTTGAATATAGGATAAGACTCCTTATTATCCTTTAAAAACCGCTGCTCAAACCCCATATTGTTATAAACCTTAAGAAGAAGAAAGCCATTATGCGAATGCCTGAACCGCGCTCATCGCGTCAGTTAAATCAATTGGCCACTCAGCTCCAAGGCGAAGCTGAAATTAGTGGTTTTAATGCGTCAGGGACGCAAATATCAAGTCGTGCCTTTGAGATGGTTACTGACTTTGAGCCAGCAGGCGACCAGCCGCAAGCCATCAAAAAGCTAGTCAACGGTATCAATTCGGACATGGACGAGCAGTTGCTATTGGGTGTGACTGGTTCTGGTAAGACCTATACCATGGCAAAAGTTATTGCTGAAACTCAGCGTCCAACCATTATCATGGCGCACAACAAAACGCTAGCGGCTCAGCTATATGGTGAGTTCAAATCGTTCTTTCCTAATAATGCTGTCGAATATTTTGTCAGCTATTATGATTACTATCAGCCAGAAGCGTATGTCGCAGCTAGTGATACCTTTATCGAAAAAGATAGCGCTATTAACGATCATATTGATCAGATGCGCCTGTCCGCCACGCGTGCCTTGTTAGAGCGCCGTGATGCGATTATCGTCGCTTCGGTATCTTGTATTTATGGTTTGGGTGATCCAGAAAGCTACCTAAAAATGCTATTGCATGTCGTCGTAGGCGATAACATCGACCGTACAGCGACTATCAAGCGTTTGGTTGAGATGCAGTACACGCGTAATGAGCTAGATTTTGGTCGTGGTACGTATCGCTTGCGTGGAGAGCTGTTAGATATCTATCCTGCTGAGTCTGAGCAGCTAGCCGTACGTGTGCATTTATTTGACAACGAAGTCGAGAAGATTACGTGGTTTGATCCTTTAACGGGTAAGACGGTACGCAGCGTGCCACGTATTACCATTTATCCAAAGTCGCACTACGTGACGCCGCGCAATAAGTTAGAAGCTGCCAGTCATACGATTCGTGCTGAGCTAGAGCCGCGTTTAGAGTACTTCCGTGACAATAACAAACTGATTGAAGCACAGCGTCTCAAAGAGCGTACTCAGTATGACTTGGAGATGATCCAGCAGCTTGGTTACTGTAACGGTATCGAAAACTACTCACAACATCTCTCTGGTCGTCCATCAGGAGAAGCGCCGCCGACATTGTTTGATTATATTCCAGAAGATGCCTTGTTGTTCCTTGATGAATCACATGTGACGGTTTCGCAGATTGGTGCGATGTATAAAGGCGATAGATCACGCAAAGAAAACTTGGTCAATTATGGTTTTAGATTGCCAAGTGCGATGAATAACCGCCCGATGAAGTTTGAAGAATGGGAGCGTATCAAGCCCAAAACCATTTATGTCAGTGCCACGCCAGCGCTATATGAGCTTGAACACAGCGAGCAAGTCGTTGAGCAGGTCGTCCGTCCGACGGGTCTAATTGACCCTGAGATAGAAATACGTCCTGTCTTGACGCAAGTTGATGATGTGTTATCAGAGATTACCAAACGCCGTGAAAAGGACGAGCGTGTGTTGATTACTACGTTAACCAAGCGTATGTCGGAAGATCTGACCAGTTACCTCAAAGAGTATGATGTAAAGGTCGCCTATCTACATTCGGACATCGATACTGTCGAGCGTATGCAGATTATCCATGAGCTCCGTACTGGCGTGCATGATGTGCTGGTCGGTATCAACTTATTACGTGAAGGCTTGGATATGCCTGAGGTATCACTGGTAGCGATATTTGATGCTGATAAAGAAGGCTTCCTGCGTTCAGAGCGTTCGCTGATTCAGACCATTGGTCGTGCAGCCCGTCATTTGAATGGTAAAGCCATTCTCTATGCTGATCGCATTACACCCAGTATGCAAAAGGCGATAGATGAGACGGATCGCCGCCGTGATAAGCAGATTGCCTTTAACATTGAGCACAATATTACGCCAAAAGGTGCTCGCCGCAGTATCACGGACAAGATTGATACGGGTGAAAGCTTGGATGCCAATGACAATCAAGCTATCCCAGTTAAGAGTAACCTGCCAGATGTGGATATCAATATCTTGCGTAGTCCTGACTTACTTGCCAAAGAAATCAAACGATTAGAGAAGCAAATGCAGCAAATGTCGCGCGATTTGAAGTTTGAAGAAGCAGCAAAAACGCGTGACAAAGTGCTGGAGTTAAAAGCACATTTAATCTGATAACTTGGGTTAAATATTAGGGCTAAAAAGAGGCTAAACAATAGCGAAGGTGAGGTGCTTTTTGAGTACCTCACTTTTTTATGGTTTATTCAATATGGGAATGTGCAGAATACTTGTAATACAACGCATTGCCACTTACCATATCCGCATAAACCTCACCATCCATATAATATTTCAAAAATTTAAGGCACAAGCTAATAAGCCGAGTACGTGTAATGTTCTTGGTAGGCTAGGCTTACTGTTTTTATAGCTCACATTATCAACACAGACTAAATTTTTGGAATGGACATAATCTAGGCGTATTATTCACTGTGCTTACCAATAACTTAATAGAATTAAACTCTAACGAAAATTCACTCGGTATGTCAGATGCGGCCAAACAAGCCGTTATCGACTCTTTAGACATCGGCTTTCGTTATCCCGATGACCAACGTGCAGCGCTGATTACCAAAGTCGCTGAGATAAATGGTGTGACAGAGAGTCAAATCTCACTGGGCAGTGGCTCTAGTGAAAATATTCGTACTGTCGTCCAAATGCTACAAAATCAAGCATTAGTAGAAGGCAAAAAATTCCAAGTTATCGTGCCGCATCCAACCTTTGCCTATGCTGAGTTATACGCGACGTCCATCGATGTGCCTGTGGTAAAAGTACCGCTGACGACTGAAAACTACGCCTTTGACTTGCAAAGCATGCAAAAAGTGGCTGATGACTTTGATGGTATTAGCTTGTTTTATCTGTGCAATCCAAACAACCCAACGTCGACTATTACTGACACAGCAAAGCTCAAAGAATGGGTAGGGCATGCACCAAGTAACCATTACTTTTTATTAGATGAAGCTTATTCAGAGTATGTGACTGATCCAAGTTTTGAGAGTGGTGTTACATGGATACGAGAGGAGTACTCAGAAAATGTTATTGTGGTGCGTACTTTCTCAAAGCTATGTGCACTCGCTGGCATGCGTGTCGGCTATGCAGTTGCTAGCGCGCAAATGATAGCTAGATTAGAAGCATTTATCTCGATGGATAATACCAATTTGTCGGGTGCTGTAGCTGCATTAGCGACTCTCGATGATGAAGCGTTTTTAGCATTGAGCTTACGTACGGCCAATCAATCGCGTCAACTGGTTGAGCAAACATTAGATGAGCTTGATTTGCGCTATTTGCCATCACAGGCAAGCTTTATATTCCATGAAATAAAAGGTGATGTGCAAACCTATATCGACAGAATGCGTGAGCATGGTATTGCGGTCGGACGTGAGTTTGCACCTATCACTGGCTTTAATCGCTTAACACTTGGCAGACCTGATGAGATGGCAGTATTTGTAGAGGTACTCAAATCATTTCGTGAGAAGGGCTGGGCCTAACTCAGTTAGTTAATGCAGTTCGATAATAAATAAGGGAAGTTGCTTATTGGTCGCTTCCTTTTTTGCTGAATCTATTGTTCCGGTTCTGTTTCGTTGGGTCTATATCCCATTCAAAACCAATCGCACATTTTTACCAACATCAAACGCAGTTTTACATATCGCACCTTAAATAATCTAACGCTATCTTATAGGATAACTGAGTAAAGCATGACCCGTTAATCACGCAGATGAATACTGGGTAACAGTCACAGTGCTCGGCATGCTCACGTATCTTATAATTATAAAGTTAGGGATGTACCTATGTTCGATATCAAATCATTTTTTAAACGAGAAGTAGAGAAAAAGCTTATTAATGTAGATGACTATATTTTTATGCCAGAACGCGTAGAGATGGAGATTGAAGGCGGACTATTAAATTGTGTGTTGAATAGTGATGGTCGCGTAGATATTTTTTATAGTAAAGACGGTGTCACTGAGGTGGGGTCAGCGTCACGCAAGCACCCATTTACAGCATTTGAAAAAGAGCTATATCATGGTATTTATGATGACGTGATTAATGATTTAATTAAGGAAGTAGATAAAATTATTGATAGCACCTCGAAGTATTTCCGTCGTAGCCAATCGTTGCCTTTTACTGCTTCTATAACTTCTCAAGCATCTGATACAAATAAATTCTAGGCTAATTAATTGAACCAATATATTAGCAATAAAAAGGGTGCGTTATGTATAACGCACCCTTTTTATTATTTTTTATTCTAGGGCGTGTCCTCATTTTAAAAATGGTGATAAAAATGAGATAAATTGCAGTCAA
>CAJXUF010000085.1 GCA_913061175.1 uncultured Psychrobacter sp. | reverse complement strand
ATCTACACACTGCATATCGTCGGCAGCGTCAGATGTGTATAAGAGACAGATGCTAGACAGTATCGAAAACGAGCTTGAGAGTCAGCAGGTCAGTGCAGAGCCGACGGGGGTTATTACTTTTGGACGATTCGGTGCACTAAGAAACGTGCCGTTTGAGTTGGTAGTTATGCTCAATATGGATCTCTCTGAGTTCCCAGGGCGTGACCGAGATAACCGCTATGATTTGATGAAAGCGACCAATGCACGCCGTGGTGACAGAGTCAGTGAAGATGATGACAACGGCGCATTTTTAGATGCGCTACTGTGCGCGCGCAGTGCATGCTGGATGTTCTACAACGGTCAAAGCTTGACGGACACTCATGAGCATCTGCCAGCCAACCCAGTGAGTGAGCTATTGCAATTCCTACAAGGCGAGGTGCAATGGCAGGTGAACTCGCTTGAAACATTACCTGAAAATATTGATCCCACCACGGAAAGCCTTAAGCGCTATTTGCCAAAATTGATTAAGCAGTGGTTGGTGACTGAGCATCCTGCACTGCCTTTCCATGAGAGTCTGTTTGAGACAGAAATCGAAGGCACTGATGTTTTTGAGCAAGCGTCTCCTGATATTGATGACAATGCTAATGCTCAGGACTCTAGCCCTGTCGATATGATTGATGAGCTGGATACTTTATTAAATACAGCCATGCGCAAAACCAAACTGGCTCAGAAAAAACAGTTTCCGCCTGCGCCGCTTTGGCAAGCGGTGTTTGACACATTAAAAGGCCGAATATCTAGTGAGCATAAAGAGTTGGTAGGCTTACCCACGAAGGCGCAGTATGAGTCAATCGCTCAGGTGTTGGGTCAAGGCTTGGGTCAGCTAGGTCAAATAGACAATCAAACCTTGTCTGCATTGGTTGAACTATTGACGCTAGATACAGCTGTTGATGCTAGCGATGTCAGTGGCATGACAGAGGTGCTCATCCAAGTGTTGTCCGATAGCATATTTAACATAGGAGAGATAGATATTGAAGGGGCATTGGCTTACCAAGTGCGCCATCCTGCCAAAGCATTCTTACGGTCTCAAAAGGTGCATGTGGTACAAGGTGAAGAAGCACTATCGCATCAAGAGCCGCTATTTCTAAACAGTTTAACTACCTATCAAATTAAAGATCATTTGATTAAACAGTTGGTTACTGATGAGAATAAGAAGAATGATAGTGATGCAGCGGATAAAACCACCACTCCAATTCTGATGTATCAAAAAATTATGCCCGCTGGTGTTGCTCGCCAGACCACGCTACCCAATCAACAGAAGAAACTGCAACAGCAATGTTTAGAGTTTAAAGAGCAGCTAATGGCTAATGGCTTTGACGAAAGCAGTATTTTTAACGAGAGTAAGGCAGATAGCAGCAGTGTATTACAGCTACTGACCCCAACCGCCGAATATCCTGTTCAGATAGAGCTAAAAAAGATACTGAATAACACTGATAATGATTCAAAAGACCAGACGAATATAGAGGGTATAGAAACACTATTTAAGCTGTTGCCGAAAGTCATTAAGATAAAGGGCTCAGTACCAATATTAGCACCCATATCAGTTATTCAGGCGGGCGTGCCTTGTGCTCAGCAATCACCCAAGCAATGGTTAAACATATTGCCCAATTCTGCCAGTCCTAGGCATTTACTTAAGTTTTGGTTGTCACATTTGTATTGGCAAGTGGCCAGACGTACCACTGCCGAGCAAGTGGCATTAAATGATGGCGTAAGTATTTGGCGCTTCAATAAGGCCAGCTCACAAGTTGGTAACTATAAAGATGTAATCGCATTTAAACTAAGCCCAATTGTGTATGAAGACGCTGTGATTGAGCTGATAAAATGGGCGTTTTTTGGCAAGTTAACGGGTCAAGTGCCTATTACATTACTGCCAGAATATGCACTTAATTACCTTGATAAGTGTGCAAAAGTCGAAGAAGGTGTTATTTATTGGCCGAAGCGATCAGATTTCAAAGGCTGGTTAAGATCTGATGATCACCTAGACACGGTATACGATACTTGCTCGCAGCATGCCATTTGGCAATACGTACTGCGTGACCAAGATGCGTTTAAGGCTTTGTCAGCAGCTCTGACTACATTAGCACAGCCACTGTATGAGCCGATGTTTAATGCGTTAACTAACTTAGATGGTTAGCCCATTATCTAGAGCAGCCCCTAATTAATTTTTGCTATTTTGTTTTAATAAATAATAATTAAAAGTATGCGCCCATATGACAGACTTTATCGAACCAGCTAATACCATTGACTCGTCTACACAACCGAATTTATTTGATGAATATTCAGATGAGCTGCCTTCGTCTGCTGTGCCTGAACGTAAAAATGATGTCATACCGGCAGTTGATGTTGATCTGACGGGTAAACACCTGATTGAAGCCTCAGCTGGTACTGGCAAAACTTGGACGTTGACCGGTATTGTACTGCGCCTACTGATTGAAGCGAGACGTGCGCCAGAGCAGATCATCGCCACGACTTTTACTCGAGCGGCCGCTGCCGAAATGCGTCAGCGTATCCATGATCGTTTGGTAGATTTTTATCAGCTATTACAATGGGTCAATAGCCTAAGTGCTGATACTGGCAATAAAGAGCGTTTGTACCCCAACATACTGCAAGTTATGCCTGAGGGAAATAAAGACGCACAAGCAGGCAGTAATTCAGACGTAGACGCAAACGTTGAGACAGGCATTGACGATTTAAATCAAGACCTTGCTGCTGATAAGCAAGCGGCGGCTGAGCAACGTAAACAAGCAAAAAAAGATCGCGAAGATTGGTTGGTTAATCAGGCCAAATATGTGCGTTTAGATGGCATCATGCAAGATCCTATTAACTTGCATCTTGTCGGTTATTTGCTAGATCACGTGTACAGTTATCCAATGGCGGAAGCTATCAGGCGCACTGCATTGGTACTAACCACCTTGGATAAGCTATTTGTAGGTACGCTCGATAGCTTGGCGCAAAAATGGTTGACGGAGTACAGTAGCGAAACTGGTCACCAGCAGGGCATGGGCATTATTGAAGACAACAGTATTGAACAAGTTACCGATAGCATTGTTCATGATGAGCTGCGTCAGTTTCAGAGCCGCTTATACTATGAGCAGCCTAAACTTTACGCGCTAATGGATCAGCAAGGTAAGTTGTCTGCAGTAGGCGATCATAAGAAATATGTGACTCGCTCGCTTAATTTTATCTCTGCGCCGATTGATGAGATAAGGATTGAGAAAAGCTTTGACTTTGATGCATATGAAAAGCTAATCAATGAGTTTTCTCAGTTAGATTTAGCTGATATTCAGCCTTATTTAAATCCTGATTATAGAAAGTCTCAAGGATTCCGTGGAGGTTCTAATTTAACCAAACAGTTTGATGCCATTATCGAGGTGCATCAAAAGATATCGGAATATCAGCTGACATTTAATAGCTATTTAAATGAAAGCGAGAATAAGATTCTGACATCATTGCAAGATGCCAGATATCCAGATGAAAATGGCAAAATTAAGAACTTTAATAAGAATAAAGAAGAAGAGCATCAGACACTTTTTGAGCTAGAGACCATTAGCAAGTTAATGGCTATATTAGACATGCTTGACAGTTTAAATCAGCATATTTTATTGGTATTGGCCAATCTTAACCGTCATATTGTGCTAGCTGTGCGTAATAGACTACCAGTAATTTTAGAAGAGCGCGGCGAGACGACTTTTAGCTTGCAGATGGTACGCTTAAATCAAGCGCTAACTGGTCGCCAAGGAGACAAGCTGGCGCGTTATATTCGTCATCACTATCCTGTGGCATTGATTGACGAGTCGCAAGATATCAATGGCGAGCAAGCCATTATGATTGAAAGCATCTATTTGCCAAAGAATAAACGTAAACAGTCGGACAGTGATAAGCAGGCAACCACTAAGAAAGCAAATCATGAGTTTCTGTTATTGGTTGGTGATCCCAAGCAGGCTATTTATGGGTTTCGTGGCGGTGATGTGGCCAACTATAACTATATGAAAGCCCAATTTGATAAAAGTGCTCTTTGGACGCTTGATATCAATCGCCGTTCGAATGCTGGTGTGATTAACGCATTGAACTGTTGGTTTGGTATGGCGAATGCAACAACTGCTGAGAATAAGCTGTCGCAGTTGGGTACTGGTATTTACTACCAACATATCAAAGCAGCAAAACCGGAATATGAGCTATCTTGGTTTAATGCGTCAGATAGCTTGGATGATGTACTGGTGACAGAAGTGCTTTCTGCTCAGCCAGTAAGCTTGTTGCACCTGCCTTATGACAAGGACAAAGAGTTTGATTATGATGAGCATGAAATAACAGCTCGCCATATAGCCACTTTGCTTAATAGTGGTCAGACACTTAAAGGTAAACCGATTCAGCCCAGTGATATTGGGGTGCTGGCACGTGCTAAAAAAGATCTGAAACGCGTTGAAGATGAGCTGGTAAAACTTAATGTGCCGACCTTGACCACCAGTGACGTCAGTATCTTTGATACTATTATGGCAGAAGATGTGGCGGCATTGCTAAGTGCCATGTTATACCCGTATCGTCATGATATGATTAATCGGGTGTTGACCAGTCACCTATATGGACTGAGTATCAAAAATATCAAAGCCATGATGACGGACCATGAGTCAGGCATTACCGAAGGTAGCAGTACGCCAAGCGCCCATTCACAAAACTCTAATTCGAAAGACCTCCCAGCCAATGAAGCTACTGATAATAAAAAGAGCTATCAAGACTTTATTACTTATTTAAAAGAAGGGGTACAGCGTTGGCAGCACTTTGGCATATTATCAGCGCTACATTATTTATTAGATAAAAGCCCTGTACAGCCGCAAGGCGTTTGGCAAGCACTAGCTGCTCATCCAGAAGGTGACCGTCATATCATGGATCTGCGTCATGTAATGGACATCTTGGCGCAGTATGGTCTAGGCATGGGTGAGTATGAGCTACTGGCGTGGTTCAGGCAGCAGATAGATACAGCACCTAATAGTGATTGGGCTAAGCAATATCCGCTACCGACAGAGTCTGGCGTGCAACTGATGACCATTCATAAGTCAAAAGGGCTTGAATTCCCTATTGTCTATGTATTGGGAATGGGTGATGCCAGTAGAAAGTCTGGGAATAAAGAAGACTATGGGCTGTATCTATATAACGCACAACAAGCGCCTTCAGCGCTAGTGCGGCAGTCGATAGAAGTACAGCAGTCGACAGATAATCAATCGGGTAATCAGCGCCGCTTCTCACCATTGCAAGGCTCTGCCACGGATGAGGGTTACTATACGGATATCGAGACACAAGAAGGTTTTGATGAGATAAGACGGCTTGGTTATGTGGCGTTTACTCGGGCCAGTGAGCAGCTTTATGTGGTGCTGCGAGATCCGAGTAACAAGACAGGGTTTGAGCTAAAGCCAGTGTTTTATTGGTTTGAATCGCCAGAAGCAAAGTTCGAGCTACCAGATAGACTCAAAGGCATTGTAGGTATGCTTAGAGGTCATAAAGTTAATGAGTTTTATGACAATAATTACGCAAACAACAATGCTAACTCAGCAGGCGTAAATGACAGTGCTCAGCTAGCCTCAACCAAATCAAGTGCTCATAAGTCTACAACAGAGGCTATTGAGTACGCACCTTTCGCAGAGGTGATGAAAACCAATTATTTCTATGGTTGGGCTAAGACCAGCTTTACCGCTTTGGCGCGTCAGCTAGATGAATCTACACAAGCAATGGCGATAGTGGATGAGCGTATTGATGATGCGATAGACATTGATATGACAGAGTCTTCTGTTTCAGACCTCTCTTTACTTAATAACGACGAGTCTCTCGAACAAGACAGTGAACTAAGCCTCAAGGTAGAAGATGATATCCGCTTTACCTTTGTAAAGGGTGCCAATGCCGGTACGTTTTTGCATGAGATATTTGAACAAATAGACTTTACCAATAAAGCCCAGTGGCCTCAGGTTATTGATAGAGCGATTAGTAGCTATCAATTACCGCTGATATATAGCAGTGCGGAACAGCAGAGCCGCAGATCACAAGGTAAGAAACAAAGAGGTAGCGATGGGTTTGATCTTGAGTCAATAGATACAACGAAGCATAAGGCATTAATTAATTGGATTGAAGAAGTGTTGCATGCGCCACTATTGGCTTCCAATCAACCCTTGATTGCTCTTGATAAAGGTAAGCGATTTGCCGAGTTAGAGTTCAACATGGGGCTGTCAGAGAATTTTAAAGCACAGGATATTAGTAAGCTTTTTCAACAATACTTACCTGATGAGACGGATAAACACGTCACTCTAGTGCCACAAAACAAAGCACATTTGTATCGTTATTTGCGTGGTGAGATTGACTTGGTGTATAAGCATGCTGGCAAGTATTATGTGGTCGATTATAAGAGTAACTTTCTAGGAAATAGCCTAAGCGATTACAATGAAGATACCCTCAAGAAAGCAATGTCCAAGGCGGGGTACTGGCTACAAGCAGCAATCTATCAGGTAGCATTGCATCGGTTCCTTGCTATGAGAATCGGTGATTATACGGGTAACGAAGATAAATATTTAGGCGCTGTAGAGTACGTATTTTTACGCGGTGTGTATGACCCGAATGCTCAGGCAACTACTATGCCTACATCGCAAGATGTGGTTCAGTCTAATCACGATAACTTGAGCGATAAAAGTTGTTATGGACTGGTTACTTGGGATATTCCCATTGCATTCATTAAAGGTCTAGATGCCTTGTTTGGCCTGCCGGATTAATAAACCTTATATAGCAATTAGATAGATAAAAATTGTTATAGCAGTTAATCAGATTAAAAAGAGATAAATATACGATGAGTCATAATAACAATAAGAGCAAGTCAGCCATTAGCTTACAAGAGAGCTGGGCCAGTAACATCAGCGATTATATTTTGCTGCGCCGTCAGCAAACACATGTAGCATATGACGCAACAGATGCAAAGACAAACGATGAAAATAGAAGAATCGGTAAGTCAAAAGATAGCGATTTATTTACGGCTCTATTCGTTATTTTAGCGGCTCATTTGGAAGAAGGGCATACTGTATTAACTGTCGATACAGCCGATCATGAAACGCCGCTACAAGGGCAAATTAATGGTGAGTTGGTCAAACTATACGCATGGCAGCAGAACTTACTAGAGATACTGGCAACACCAATTTTTGCGCTGATTGATACTCAGATAAAAACGCAACTAGACGATGACACTACAACGGAGACATCGCTATTTGTATTACTAGATACTTTGTTTGGTCAGCGAGATTACTTGTGGGCGCAGCTAGCACTTAGTAATCATGAAAAAGAGACGTTGATCAAACGTTTTGATGCGATAACTACGTTATATCATCGCTTGAAAAATAGCGACTTAAACACTTTCGTTCATTCAATCCATGAGCATGCTTTATTTGCTAATGTTAATGCGAACACTGATTGTAATAACTATCAAAATAGCCTAAGCAAAAATAACCAACCAATTATTTATAACATAACTAAGAATAAAGAGACCCAAGGTTCGGAAATCACATTTTGGCTACACCGCACATGGCAGGCAGAGTTTAATTTAGCACAGCATATCAATCATATTTTGAATCAGCAGATAGTGCCTTTAGACATTGCCATGCCTGAGAACTTAAATGACCAACAGATAGCCGCTATCAATGTGGCGAACAATAATGCATTTAGTATCATTACTGGTGGCCCAGGGACAGGTAAAACCTACACCGTTGCTCAGTTAGTTATCGCGTTACAACAGGCGACAGAGAGTAGGGGAGATGATTCTGAATATATTAGGTTTAGCACAGACAGTGCTAGTCTAGCATTAGCAGCACCAACGGGTAAGGCGGCCCAGCGTATGCAGGAGTCTCTGCAGGCGGCTTTAGATGACGCAAATGTAGAGCTGCAGTTGCAAGAGGCAAAAACCATCCATCGTCTACTAGGCATCGGTCGAACGGGTAGACCGCGCTACGATACCAACAACCCACTCGGTGAAGATATTATCATCGTCGATGAAGCATCTATGCTCGGAGTTGAGTTGGCCAATTACCTTGTGAGCGCTGTAAAGCCAGGTGCAAGGCTAATATTATTAGGAGATGCGAACCAGTTGGCAGCCGTCGATGCAGGAGCTGTGCTGGCTGATCTATGTCGCATTCCGCTACTGCAACCCATACACGCAGAACTAACCGAGAGCCGCCGATTTAGCGCCGAGTCAGGTATCGGTAAACTGGCCACTCAAATTAATCAAGCAGAGACAAATCTTCAAGCTATTTGGCAATTACTAAGGCAAGACGCTGCTTTGAGTTTTCAATATGTTAATACGTCACAAGCAGAGTCCATATCAAATAACAAAATAAAAAATAGCCTAAGCAAAGAAAAAATTATTTCAAAAATGTCCAATAATTACCAATCATACGTAGATAAAGTAAAAAGTTTACTGAAAAATCCAATCGGAAAATCCGTGCCAAAATCAGTTAAAAATACTACCTCTTCATTAATGGAGGTATTTAATCAATTTAGAATCCTCACTGCTGGCCACAATGGTGAATGGGGCGACCACTATATCAATAACTACCTCACTCAATGGCATCTTGCTGAGTTGAAGTTACCATTGGGTCAAAACACATGGTTCCATGGACGTCCTGTTATAGTGCTACAAAATAATTATGAGCTTGGGCTATTTAATGGGGATATTGGTTTCTGCTTGCAAACATCAGATGAAAGGAGTCAATTAGAGGTATTCTTTGAAAATAAGACACAAGGGATAGCTGTTAATTTGCTAAATGAAGAGGTGATAGCCACCGCGTATGCAATGACTATTCATAAGTCACAAGGATCCGAATTTGATCATGTTGCTATTACTTTTGATAATAGTCATGCACGATTACTGAGCAAAGAGCTTATCTATACAGCAGTGACTCGTGCTAAGAAGCAGGTAACGATATATAGTACCAAGCACGCCTTAGAAAAAGCAGTTCAAACACCAACTGAGCGGCATACTGGTTTGGCATTACAGTTTTAACGATTCATTCAAGTTGTTATCGGCGCAATAAGTCAGCACCATAAAAAAGCATCCAAATTGGATGCTTTTTTAGGACTTAACTATTTTAAGTAATTAAATCTAGAATTAAACTTTGTCTTCTTTGATTGCATAGATACCTGGCAGGTGACGCAAGTAACCATGGAAATCCATACCACAACCATAAACATAGCGATCTGCAACATCAATACCCACAAAATCTACGTCAAAATCTGCAACTTTGCGATCATGTTGCTTGTTAAGCAAGACACAAGACTCAAGTGATAGAGGCTTTTCTTTGCTTAATTCTTCAACAACTGCTTTTAGGGTAATACCTTCGTCAAAGATGTCGTCAATTAACAATACGTGCTCACCTTCGATACTAACATCAGGCTTGAATTTCCAATCAAGCTCATTAGTACCTTCGTTATCACGATAACGGGTCGCATGGATATAATGCATACGATGGTAGAACGTAAGGTGTGTCAGTAGTTGACCAGCTGGAATCAATCCGCCGTTCATCACGACCATAACAATTGGGTTTAGACCAGCATAATGTAGATTGAGCTGAGCGGCCAAACGCTCATAAGCAGCAGCTACTTCGATACTGCTAATAAGGCACTCTGAGTTGCGTAAGGTTTTTTCAATTTCTTGGTTACTGATTTGGGTCATCGGGTGCGCCTTTGGTAAAAAGTGCCGCTTATTTTAGCAAATTTTAGTGAATTTGCCCAACGTCATATGACTTTTGGGACAAAATTAATCCAACTTTTGGGGTTATTCTGGCTTTTCTATAATAAATGGACGGTAATAATTGGCCAATCTATTCAATGAGTCATTTGGTAGGTCAGGTAATAGCTTATTAAGTGCCATACTCATGCCTTTATCAATTGCCGATTTGGCAACTGGAACTGACTTACGTTTGATCATGCCTAGCTTTAATGTCTCGGCATAGCGACTGATAAAGTGGGTCAATGTTTCTTCGTTCATGGTTTCGAGTGCTGTTTTAAATTTGACTCTATCCACATGTTCAGGCGTGATAGCAGCAAAACCTTCAGTGATGGTATTGGCATCTTTTTCTGACAGTTTAAAGCCGACACGTTTAACACCTTCATTATCAATAAAGGTTGCGTGATCTCTTAGAAAATGAAAACTTGGTAATACATCTTTGTTGTTTTCTTTACCCAGTAAGATATTGAGCAAAGTATCTGTCGCGCGTTCAATCGTTCCAACAATTTTACGCATAGAGGCTTGGCGCTCAGGGTTAGGAATAATATCTACCAAACCAACCAATAAATTATCAGTAAGATCACGCGCTGTCTGATGCGTAAGGGCATCGCGATAAGGGTAGTACTCTACATTCTCATTTGAAGCAACGACTTGTTCGGCCTCACTGATTAAAGCTTTTAGTTTATCTGAGGGTACGAATCCAAAATAATGTGCCATTGCACTTCCTTTATTTGTTGTTTTTTATGTCTTACTTACGTTACATTTATCACCAAATCGGTTATTATTTAAACAAAGTTTTAGTCTCAGGCTCATCACACCAAATGCTGATTAGTGACATGCCCTAGTTATAGGATAAATGACTTTGTTGATTGGTAATAATTTTGCAAATTGCTAAAATTTACCTAAACGATAGATGAGCTGAGTCACTCATCGCACACTAATTTAGCATATTTTTCATATTTTAATTCAAAAAGCTTGAACTTATAAGGCTATTGACTACTTGTCTAGGGAGAGATGAGATGAATAGTGCTATCGTACTACTATTCGCCGTTGCCGCTATGCTCTGCGGCTACGTGTTTTATTCAAAATTTATCGCCACCAAAATTTTAGCATTGGACAACAGCCGTCCTACACCCGCACATACGATGAAAGATGGGATCGATTATGTTCCCACCAATAAGTATGTATTGTGGGGACATCACTTTACGTCAGTGGCAGGGGCTGCACCAATTATCGGTCCTGCCATTGCAGTCATTTGGGGGTGGGTGCCTGCCATTATTTGGGTAGTAGTAGGTACTATCTTTATGGCTGGCGTACATGATATGTCTGCTATTTGGGCAAGTATGCGTAATAGAGGGCAGTCGATTGGCTCTATCGCTGGTACTGTCATGGGCACACGTGTCCGCAGCTTGATGATGGTTGTTATCTTCTTATTACTACTGATGGTCAATGCTGTATTTGGCGTAGCTATTGCCAATATGATGATCAAGACGCCATCTGCGGTATTGCCAGTTTGGGGTGCCTTAGTGGTTGCCTTTATCATCGGACAGTGTATCTATCGCTACAATATGAATCTGGTCTGGGTGTCCATTATCGGGGTAACTGCCTTGTACGGGCTTATCTATCTCGGCCCTATGTTCCCGATTGTATTACCTGAGACCGTTATGGGTTTGCCTGATAACGCGGTATGGATCTTGATCTTGTTCGCCTATGCGGCGATTGCGTCGTTGTTGCCTGTATGGATGCTACTTCAACCTCGCGATTATATTAATGGCTTACAGTTATTTGTCGGTTTGATTTTATTATATGCCGCTATTTTTATCGGCACGCCTAATATTGTCGCGCCAGCGGTTAACACTGCATTACCAGCGGATACACCGTCACTTCTGTCTCTTATACACATCTGACGCTGCCGACGATATGCAGTGTGTAGATCT
>CAJXUF010000084.1 GCA_913061175.1 uncultured Psychrobacter sp. | reverse complement strand
ATCTACACACTGCATATCGTCGGCAGCGTCAGATGTGTATAAGAGACAGAGATACTATTCCAGCAATGGCCGCGACCATCGGTAAAGTTGTTATGGTGGGCGCCATTGCAGCAACCTTTGCAGGTCCACTCGGCTTAGGTGATGCGTTTGTTTTAGAAAACGTGCGCTATGAGCTATTGATCGTCTCCTTCTTTATTATCTTATTTTCGGGCTTTCTACTGCCGACGGCCAACCTTGCTGGTACTCACGGCCCATTAATCCCTCTGATTCCTATTGTGGTAGCAGCTGGTGGGCATCCGATGGCCTTTGGTCTGCTTATTGGTGCTTTTGGTCTGCTCCTCGCGATTAGTAAAGGAGGGAGTCTGCTGGCTAATTTGACCAGTAAAGGGGTGTGCGGTGGCCTCTTGATTTACTTGGGCTTTATCGGAACCACCTCACAGGTCAAAAATCTCTTTGCTTGGGCCGAAGGGATTGGCATGTCGCATATCGCTTTCTTTATTATTCTGGCGACTATCCTGCTGTATGCATTGCTTGAGCATTGGCAAAAACGCTGGCTCGCGGTACCGCTAAGCTGTGTGTTAGGTGGTGGTCTTGCCTTTGCATTGGGCGCACCTTTTGCGTTCAAAACAGCGCCAGGTTTACCAAACATGAATCCAATGTATTGGTGGGGCGAAAACACAGGTTGGATGCTAGGTCTGCCGACGATTGAAAGCTTCATCGTAGTACTGCCGTTTGCTATTTTGGCCGTGGCAATGTGGTCGCCAGATTTCTTGGGCCATCAAGTATTCCAAAAAATCAGCTATCCTAAGCGTACTGAAAAAGTGCTTATGGATATTGATGACACGATGACCAGTGCATCATTTCGTCAGGTAGTCGGCTCTGTATTGGGCGGTGCCAACTTTGCGTCATCTTGGGGAACGTATATTGTTCCTGCAGCGATTGCTAAACGTCCGATTCCTGCCGGTGCTTTATTGACGGCTCTATTCTGTATTATCGCAGGAGTTTGGGGCTATCCAATGGATTTGGCCATTTGGCAGCCAGTGATGTGTGTGGCCTTGATCGTTGGGGTGTTTATTCCATTGCTTGAAGCTGGTATGGAGATGACGCGTGAAGGTAAAACCACGCAATCTGCTGCTATCGTGGTATTCGCGTCGGCATTGGTTAACCCAGCCTTCGGTTGGTCTCTTACGTTGTTGCTTGATAACTTGGGCTTGATTGGCTCTAAAGAACGTAGTGCTAATTTGACTAAGATGAGCCGCTGGATCATACCGAGTATTATGTTCGTGGTACTGACAGGCGTCATGGCTATCGTCGGTATGCTGCCGGGTATCCCAGCACTGATGGCAAACTTCCGTCATTAGTAGTATGTTGTTACATACACGATAATAGAACAAACTAAGCCGGCGAAAGCTGGCTTTTTTATGGGTAGTGCTGCGATAATAATTGGCTTGTAAAACAATGACTCCCGCCCCATAACTAGCAGTATTACTAAGGTTTTTAAGAGCAATAAATTCTATGGTTAATGTCTCAGAATCGAGTCCTGTCGATGATAAAAAAGCCCGTCTTAAGCATTTGATTAAACGCCTGCCTAACTTGCCAGGGGTGTATAAGATGCTGGGCAAGAACGGCGATATATTATACGTTGGTAAAGCTAAGTCGCTAAAAAGCCGAGTAAATAGCTATTTTGCTAAAACGATAGATCATCCAAAGACACGGGCGCTAGTGGCGCGGATTCATAATATTGAGACTATCATCACGCGTAGTGAGACCGAAGCGCTGTTGCTTGAGCAGAATCTAATCAAAGAGCATCGTCCGCCTTATAACGTGCTGCTGCGTGATGATAAATCCTATCTGTATGTGTTTATCTCAGCCGATAAGCCTTATCCACGCTTGGCTTATGGTCGCGGCAAAGGCAATCATCAAAAAGGTCGATTCTTTGGCCCGTTTCCCTCTGCACATGCGGCAAAAGAAACGTTGGTGTTGATGCAGAAGATGTTTCAAATGCGTCAATGTACCAATACCTTTTTTAAGCAGCGTCAGCGTCCTTGCCTTGAGTATCAGATCAAACGTTGCCGTGCGCCCTGTGTTGGCTTGGTATCGCCAGAAGAGTACGCAGAAGATGTGAATAATACGATTCGTTTTCTAAAGGGCGACTCTAGCGATATTCATAGTACGCTGATTGAAAAGATGGAAGCGTCAGCTGAAGCGTTAGATTTTGAGAAAGCGGTATTTTATCGCGATCAGCTGTCTATGTTACGTGAAGTACAAGCAAGGCAAGCGGTCTATACCGTACAAGGTGAGGCAGATGTAATTGCGATTGCCAGTCAGGCTGGCATGACCTGTGTGAACGTGCTGACGGTACGTGGCGGCCGTGTACTAGGTGGAAAAAACTATTTCCCAGATGTGGACAGTAGTGAGTCGTTAGCAGACAATTTATCGGCCTTTATTACGTCATTCTATTTCCAAGTGACCGATGATTTGCCTGCCGAAATCATATTGAGCCATCAGATACCAGATCAGGTAGCAGTGAGTGAAGCATTGGCAACGCATTTTGGCAATAAAGTAGTTATCAAGACCAATGTGCGTGAGCACCGTTCAGAGTGGTTGGACTTAGCCACATTGAATACCAGTAATGCATTAAAAACCAAGCTTGGCGATTATCTAGAGCTGCATGCACGCTTTGGCGCACTAAAAGACGTATTGGCGACGGTCACCGATCGGACAATTGATCGCATTGAGTGTTTTGATATCTCACATACGATGGGTGAAGCGACCATTGGCAGCTGCGTGGTGTTCGACCAAGGTGGCTCGCGTCGTCGCGATTACCGTCAATATGCTATCCATGATATCCAAGGCGGCGATGACTATGCAGCAATGA
Organism: uncultured Psychrobacter sp.; assembly: GCA_913061175.1. Taxonomy (GTDB): domain Bacteria; phylum Pseudomonadota; class Gammaproteobacteria; order Pseudomonadales; family Moraxellaceae; genus Psychrobacter. Next base: position 9,137 of record CAJXUF010000084.1, on the reverse strand, counting down.
AGCAAGTGCTGACTCGACGTTATAAAAAGCAGCCATTGCCAGATTTACTATTGGTTGATGGTGGTAAAGGTCAGCTTGGTATTGCCAAAGAAGTATTGTCTGAATTGGGTGTTCTTGGCGACACCTTGCTCATTAGTGTAGCAAAAGGGGAAGGGCGCAAGGCTGGGCTTGAGGTATTGCACTTTATCGATCATGAGCCGTTAGATCTACCGATGGATAGCAAAGCATTGCACTTGCTGATGCATATTCGTGATGAGGCGCATCGTTTTGCGATTACTGCTCACCGTAAAAAACGCGATAAGCGTCGCTCGTCATCAGTGCTAGAGGTGATACCAGGACTGGGTGAAAAACGTCGTCGTGACTTACTCAATCACTTTGGTGGTATGCAGCAGCTGCTTGGCGCTTCACAGCAGGAGTTGGCAGGTGTACAAGGTATCGGACCAGTACTCGCAAAAACGGTGTATAAAGTATTGCATGAGTAATGGATTAGATAGTATCAAGCATCAGTTTTTATTGATTGTCTATAAATAAAGCTGTGTGGAGATTAAACAAAAAAAGGGGCAGTCTTAGATAATTTTACTTATCCAAGACTGCCCCTTTTTTAATAAGCTTTTACTACTTATCAGTTTCTACTTTATAAGTGGTAAATTTAAAGCTTAAATCACTTTTCTCATCGTGCATTTGCTCAGATTCGTCTGCTACTTTAAAGCGTTCTGGCAACTCAGGGTAAAATGCATCGCCGTCTGCAATATCAGTATCTACATGAGTCAGCTCAATACGGTCGGTGTACATCAAAGCGTCACTAAATACTCGCTCGCCGCCAATTACCCAAATCGTATCAAGATGCGCGCCATGAGCAAGGCTAGCTGCTTGTGTCAGAGCATCGTCTAGGTTGTGTACCACATAAGCATTGCTGCTATCTGCAAGACCTTTTGTCTCAGCATAATCCATCTGTGTCGTAACAATAAAGCTCACACGCTTTGGTAATGGTTTGCTACCCATCGACTCAAATGTCTTACGACCCATGATCACGATACCTTGAATCTTGCTATCATTTTCTTTGGTCGTCATGCTTTTGAAATGTTGCAAATCTGCTGAGATATGCCACGGTAGCTCATTGTTTTTGCCGATACAGCGATTACTACTAATAGCAGCGATTTGGGCAACTTCGGTATGGGCATAGCTCATAATATATCCTTTTTATTGTATTTTTAAATCTTGCTCTGATTCAGTGTAGTTAACCAGACTAACTTTATACGGCAACTTTGGCTTTGATAGCAGGGTGCGACTCATAGTCATTGACATTAATGTCTTCGTATTCAAACGCAAATATGTCTTTTACTTCAAGGTTCAAAGACAACGTCGGCAATTTATATAGCGAGCGTGTCAACTGTAGCTCGGCCTGCTCACGGTGGTTTTGGTAAATATGACAATCACCACCTGTCCAAACAAACTCTCCAACTTCTAGACCACACACCTGCGCGATCATATGAGTCAATAGCGCATAGCTCGCAATGTTAAAAGGTACGCCTAAAAATAAGTCAGCCGAACGTTGATACAGCTGGCATGACAGCTTATTGTCTGCGACAAAGAACTGAAATAATGTATGACATGGTGGTAGGGCTACTTGCTCTGCCTCACCTGGATTCCAGCCAGAAACAATCAAACGGCGCGAATTTGGATTGGTCTTTATCTGTTCAACGACCTGTGCAATTTGATCGACGCCATCAGCGTTATAACTGGCATCTTCGTTTTTGGTCGCGCCATAGTTACGCCATTGATGACCATAGATAGGACCCAGATCGCCAGCAGGTCTGTTAAAGCGCGCGGTCTGTTCTGCTGTTGCCCACTCATTCCAGATACGAACGTTATTCTGTTGTAGATAGTCAACATGAGTGCTGCCACTTAAGAACCATAATAGCTCATAAGCGATAGATTTAAAGTGAACCTTTTTGGTCGTTAGCAGTGGAAAGCCTTCTGCTAAGTCAAAGCGTAGCTGTGCGCCAAAATGGCTAAGCGTACCGGTGCCAGTACGATCGCCTTTTTCGGTGCCATTGTCGAGAACGTGGCGTAGCAAATCTAAATAGCCTTGCTCGTTATTACTTTGGATGCCATTGATCATAAAGTGCTCTTTAGTTACTGCTGACAGTGCATACAGGCTAGATGGGTAGTCGATATATACACTGTCATTATTGAAAGTATTGCTAGGATAAGCGTTTTGATAGCATACCCTATTTTAAGTCATCAACCTTTATCATAAAAAGGTAGGCTTAATAAGCAGCTTGCTTACCCCAGTCATAGATGCCGCGTTTGTAGGCGTAACCGATCAAGAACAGACCGATAATTATCATTGGGGCGCTTAGTATCTGACCTTTGGTCATCCAACCTAGCAAGATGAATCCTTGGTCGATGTCTGGCTGGCGGAAGAACTCAATGATAAAGCGGCTAAAGCCATAACCAAGCATAAAGACACCGGTCACTGCCATACGAGGACGGGGCTTCGATGAGTACCACCACAAGAATAGAAACAACAGCAGACCTTCTGCAAGGGCTTCATACAGTTGCGACGGGTGACGGGGCAACAGGTACTGGCCATTGACCTCAGTCATCAGATCTTGTAGCGCAGGGTTGGCTTGTAGCTGCTGCATATCAACACTAGCGGCCTGCGGGAAGTAAGTCAACCAGTTATAGCCACCGTCAGAGACGCGGCCCCATAGCTCGGCATTAATGTAGTTACCAATACGTCCGAACAATAAACCAGTTGGTACACAGGGAACGACAAAATCGAGCACTTGAAAAGGTGTTTTTTTATATTTGCGGGCAAAATACAGCATACCCAACATGACACCAATCAGGCCGCCATGGAATGACATACCGCCTTCCCAGACTTTGAACAGATAAGCAGGGTTTTGGAGTAGCTCACCGAACTGATAGAACAATACATAGCCGACACGGCCACCTAATATCACACCAAGTGCGCCAAAGAACACTAGGTCAGAGACCATATCTGTCGTCCAGCCTTCACGCTTGGTACTGCGATACCACGCCAGTCCGTAGGCGGCGGCAAATGCCAACAAATACATCAGCCCATACCAATGGACTTCAACAGGTCCAACTGCTAGTGCTACAGGATCGTACTGAGGGTGAATCATCATAAGGGTGTCATAATATTGATAATAAAGTGCTGACTATAATAGCAAATTTCGTTCGATGGGCATACATAATTGCTACGATGCCGATCAGTTAGCGTTGAGAAGTTGAACGGTCGATACAGTGCAGAACACACAGGGTAGGAAGCAAGTCACATACTGAATGAAACAGTACAAATAGCTGTAATCATGAAAGGATTTCGTAATGATATGTTGGAAAAGACTTAGTTTTGGTAGCTAGCAACTTGGGATAAAAATGCCATTTTTAGCATTATCGAGCGTTCACTACCAATTTGTATTATTACATCTATTATTAAAAGAAATTAGATGGCGACCAGATCTTGTACTTTGTTTTCGACCATCGTATCGCCTGCGCCTTGTGAGACTACCTTGCCGCGTGATAGTACCGTGTAATTGTCAGCAAGCTCTTCGGCGAACTCATAGAATTGCTCAACCAGTACAATGGCCATGTCACCTTTATCCGCTAGGTCACGCAGGACTCGGCCAATGTCTTTAATGATAGAGGGCTGAATACCTTCAGTTGGCTCGTCTAAAATTAACACAGTCGGTTCGGAGGCTAAGGCGCGTGCAATGGCAAGTTGCTGCTGCTGACCACCAGACAGATCGCCACCGCGGCGATGTTTCATCTCATCGAGTACGGGGAAAATATCATATAAATGCTTGGGTACACGTTTGGCCTTACTGCGTGAAAACTTTGCCATACCGATCAAAATATTTTCTTCGACCGTCAGTGTCGAAAAAATATCGCGTCCTTGTGGTACATAAGCTAAACCTGCTCGGACACGTTGCTCTGGAGACATCTTGCTGATATCTTTATCATTGAGCAAAATCTCTCCTGATTTAATCGGTAGTATCCCCATCAGGCATTTAAGCAGAGTAGTTTTGCCCACGCCATTACGTCCAAGTACCACGCTGCATGCGCCTACAGGTGCTGTAAACGAGACATCTCGTAAAATATGACTGCCGCCGTAATACTGGTTGATATCGTTCACTTGTAACATGGCTGTCTCCTAAACTCTAAAAATTTTCTAATATTTCAAAGGGAATATTCGTTTGGCTCGTCTAGATGATACGTTTAGCTATCGACCTAAGTAGGACTCAATCACTGCCTCATTGGCTTGCATTTCAGCTAACGTACCTTCGGCCAAAATCGCCCCTTGTGCCAATACCGTGACTTTTTCACTGATAGCATCGATAAAGGTCATATCATGTTCGACTACTACTAATGTATGGTTCTTCTTAAGGCGTAGACACAGCTCGGCGGTATGCTCAGTTTCTGCATCGGTCATACCTGCCACTGGCTCATCAAGCAGAATCAGTTTGGGACTCTGCATTAACAGCATGCCAATCTCTAACCATTGTTTTTGCCCATGTGAGAGCAAACCTGCGGGCTTGTTGATTTTATCGGTTAGGCGAATTTGTTGTAGGGTAGCGTCGAGGGTATCGCGAGTATCGGCATTGAGTTTGTTGAATAAGCTTTTGACCACACGCTTGTCTTTCGGCGCAGCAAGTAACAAATTATCCATGACCGTAAAGTTCTCAAAAACAGTAGGTTTTTGAAATTTACGTCCTATGCCAGCTTCGGCGATTTGTTCGGTAGATAAGCTGGCAAGATTATGAGTCTGACCAAAAAACACACTGCCTTCGGTAGGGCGGGTTTTACCTGTAATGACATCCATTAATGTGGTTTTGCCAGCGCCGTTGGGACCAATAATGCAGCGTAGCTCGCCTTCTTCGATATAGAGCGATAGATTGTTGAGTGCGCGAAACGAATCAAACCAAACGCTCACATCTTCTAAATACAGAGCAATACCATGGCTAAAGTCGACGCCTGATTTTTTGGGGTGACTGAGACCGTCACGTCCATCAGTATGATCATATTCAGACAGCGCCTTAGTCGATTGTTCAGTTGATAAGGACTTATCGTTTAGCATTATTGTTTCTCCTTTTTGAATCGATCGAACAAGCCCATAATGCCATTGGGTAAAAACAACGTCACGACGACGAATAGTCCGCCTAATATCAGTAGCCAAAACTCAGGGTAGGCGACGGTAAAGTAGGTTTTTACAGCGTTTACCACACCAGTTCCTAAAATCGCGCCAATTAAGCTTCCTCGACCACCAGTCGCTACCCAGACGGCTATCTCAATTGAGTTCACTGGGTTCATCTCACTCGGATTGATAATACCTACCTGCGGTACGTATAGCGCCCCTGCGATACCAGCGATGACGGCGGATAATACCCAAGCGGATAGCTTGTACCATAACGTACGGTAGCCCAAGTATTGTAGGCGGTTTTCGCTGTCACGAATCGCACCGAGTACTCGACCATACGGCTGATTCATTAAATGACGCAAACCCATATAAGAGACTAATAATGCTACGGCCGTGACAAAGCACAGCATAGAGCGAGTAGAGGCAGCGGTAATATCGTAGCCTAAAAGGGTAGTAAAACCAGTAAAGCCATTGTTGCCGCCGAAGCCTGTCTCATTACGGAAGAACAGCAAGGCTGCTGCATAGACCATAGCTTGGGTGATGATAGAAAAATAAACGCCTTTGATTTTGGAGCGAAAGGCAAAGAAACCAAAGATGAAAGCTACTAAGCCGGGTACCAGTACGACGAGGGCCATGGCCCACCAAAAGTGCTGTGTACCAGCCCAATACCATGGCATTTCAGTCCAGCTCAAAAATCGCATAAAGTCAGGAAGTGCGTCACCTGCTGTCTCACGTGTTAAGTACATGCCGAATGCATAACCACCCAAGGCAAAGTACAAACCATGTCCCAAGCTCAAAATACCAGCATAGCCCCAGACGAGATCTAGCGCCAATGCCACCATGGCCAGCGCCATGATCTTGCCAATCAAGGTAATCCAGTAGGCCGAAAGATAAAAAGGTGAGCTCTCTGGCATAAGATGTAGCCAAGGCAGTATCAACAGTACGGCAAAACATAATCCAATTAAAACAGCACTACGCGGGCTATCAGACAGTAATTTGGTCAGTATCATAGAAGTCTCCTTATTCGACAAAGCGGCCTTTGAGTGCAAATAAACCTTGTGGCCGTTTCTGAATGAACAGAATCACAAGAACCAACAATACAATCTTAGCCAATACCGCACCGATACCAATCTCAAGTACCGTACCGCTGACTCCAAGTCCTAAGGCAGCCAATACTGCGCCCCATACTTGACCGACACCGCCGACGACGACGACCAAAAACGTATCAATAATATAGGTTTGACCCAAGTCAGGACCCACGTTACCCACTTGAGCAAGTGCGCAGCCCGCCATACCAGCCAGCCCAGAGCCCAAACCAAAGGCCATCATATCGATACGTGCAGAAGGAATACCAACTGCTTTTGCCATCTGGCGGTTTTGGGTGACTGCTCGTATAAATAATCCAAATCGGGTCTTATTAAGTAAGTACACCAGTAGCGCCACGATGATGACCGTAAATACGATAATGGCGATGCGATTGTAAGGAAGTACCAAACTGGATGACACTTGATATGCACCGCTGAGCCATGCCACGTTACTGACTTCAACGTTTTGCGCACCAAAAATCATCCGCACCAGTTGCATCAAAATCAGACTGACGCCAAAGGTTGCTAGCAATGTCTCTAGCTCGCGGCCATATAGCGGACGAATCACGATACGCTCAATAATCATACCGATAACAGCGCTGACTAAAAACGCAGCTGGAATAGCAGCAAGCAAATACCAACCTGCCATATCTGGCATATAAGCTTGAAATGCATTTTGCACCATATATGTGGTATAAGCCCCGATCATAATCAGCTCACCGTGCGCCATATTAATCACGCCAAGCAGACCAAAGGTAATAGCGAGACCAAGCGCCGCTAGCAGTAAAATACTGGCGGTACTCATACCGGTGAAGATATGACCCGTCCATGTGCTGATTTCGATACGACGTGACACGCTAGATTCAGCATCGATAAGTGCAGCTTCGAGCGAGGCATCTAAGTTATCAGCTGCAAGGGCAGATTCGATATCGACCAAAACTTGTGGGTTATCACTATCTGCAAGTAGATTGACCGCTGCAATCTGAGTGGGTAGGTCACCATTTTTGAAATCTATACGAGCTTGTAGTGCCGTTAGTGCCTTTTTGACTTTAGCGCTGTCTTCATTTGCCGCTGCTATCGTAATAATGGCTGGATCTACTTGGTCAATATTATCGGCCAAAATCTCTACAGCTTGCAGGCGCTGTGCGGGCTTGTCAGAAGCTAGTTTTACCTTGGCTTGTCCAAAAATGAGCGCCGAGCGAAGGGCATTAGTCAGGGTGATTTGTGATAAATCACTTGGCCAATCGTCAGTTTCTTTTTTATCAGGATAAGTAAATAGGTGGTCATCTTTATTCAGTAGATACGTTTGTCCACCATTGCCTTGATATAGCTCATCATTGGCAATGAATTCAACCAAGCTATCTAAACTCTCAACGGATCCTGGCCAATCACTTAGCATGGCTTGGCGTTTACTAAAATCGCCGGCCACAAATTGTTGAATGGCATCACCTGAGCTTGTAGTTGCTGTTGAAATCTTTGAGGTGCTGGCTTGAGTGGAAGTGGCTACGTTGATAGGTTTGAGCAACGACTGCTCACTATGAGCGATATCCGTATCGTGGTCATGTACCTGACCATCATGATCCGCATATGCTGTGGTGGTGAAGGTTGTTATGCATAATGCCATCAATGCAAGTAATCGCAGAGGCGCATAAATTGAAAAACGAGCCGCATACTGCATGACTTCACTGGCTGATGCTTGTGGGTTATTTCCATTTTTGGACGATGTTTGCCCTACAAACGGGCGTAAAGTATGGTGCTGCATGTGCGGCTCCCTGTTTTTCACAGACAACAAACCTTTAGCTTTTACTGCTTAGCGTTTTAAGCGATAGAAGAGTTGATAAGGTTTGGTGTTATTTAAAAGTTAAGAATAAGTGTTGAAAATAAATGTGAAAAGTAGGCGTTAGGACGGTTATTGGTGTCGTTTATCCATCCGCCTACTATTCAATTACTATCCATGTGCTTTTCAGTATCATTTTATTTATAGGACAGGTTATTTAGGAATGTACTCGCTCCATGGCTGGGCTTGGATGACTTCTGGCGTTTTGAAAATCGTATCAAACTGTCCATCGGCACGAATTTGTCCAATCATGACAGGCTTCCATAGGTGATGATTTTCTTCATCCATTTTTAATGTATAACCTGAAGGTGCGTCGAACGTTTGTCCCGCCATGTTAATACGTACTTTATCGACATCAGTCGTACCTGCTTTTTCGACAGCTTGCTTCCACATATTGATACCGACATAAGTCGCTTCCATTGGATCATTGGTCACGACTTTTTCAGCATTTGGTAGTTTTTGGTCCAATGCATACTGCTTATAGCGTTTGGTAAAGGCACTGTTGGTTGGGTTTTTGATCGACATGAAGTAGTTCCAAGCCGCCAAATGCCCTTGTAGCAGACTGGTATCGATACCGCGTAGCTCTTCTTCACCAACTGAGAATGCCATGACTGGAATATCTGACGCTTTGATACCTTGGTTGGCAAGCTCACGATAGAACGGAACGTTTGAGTCGCCATTGATGGTCGAGATAACCGCGGTCTTTTTGCCCGTTGAGAATTTTTTGACATTAGATACGATGGTCTGATAATTGCTGAAACCAAATGGCGTGTACTCTTCCATGATGTCTGCATCAGCCACGCCTTTTGATTTCAAAAATGCCTTTAAAATCTGGTTGGTGGTGCGTGGATAAACGTAATCAGTACCTAACAATACAAAGCGCTCTGCACCGCCGCCTTCTTCACTCATTAAATATTCTACTGCTGGAATGGCTTGCTGATTTGGTGCCGCACCAGTATAAAAGATGTTTTCTGACTGCTCTTGTCCTTCGTACTGTACTGGATCTGTCTCTTATACACATCTGACGCTGCCGACGATATGCAGTGTGTAG
>CAJXUF010000083.1 GCA_913061175.1 uncultured Psychrobacter sp. | reverse complement strand
TGGTGTCGGCAGCATCGCTGAGGCTTGTGTGACGACCATTGCACCGATGAGCGTACCGGCAACAACGTGAAATAAGCGGTGGCCGCTCCAAGCACTGAACGGGCTAGCAAACTGGTTACTTTTTTTCATGATTTTCATTATCCCTGGTTGATATATCGGTAAAACACAGATGGTGCAACTTAAGTTATTTTTATAATTTGTTCAACAGATAAAACGCATTACGATGTATATAAGATATCTCTGTGAAATAGTTCATGCAATCTATGAAACACATGAACTCACTTATCTAACCTGATTATCTTCGCTCAGCATCTGTAAAGCAATAGCGCTTAGCATAACAAAAAGCATTTGTACGTACATTAACCCAGTGTTGAGGTTGTGTATATCAGCGATTAGCAATAAGAATGCTTGAATACAGCTGAAATAAAAGATAGCTCATAACCGCGTTTTTTGCTATGGTAAATCTTTAGCGTTAGGCATTTTTTTGCTGCGCCCCTTTTCTTATTCTAACGACTACTGCTCCCATTATGACTACTAGCTCCATGCCCCAGATTAACCCTGAATACGTCCATTGGTTCCGTAACTCTGCACCCTACATTAATACTCATCGCGGCAAAACTTTCGTGATCATGTTTGGTGGTGAAGCGGTCAATCATGCGAACTTCAGCACACTTATTCATGATTTTGCCTTGTTGCATAGCTTGGGTATCAAGCTGGTACTGGTACACGGGGCACGACCGCAAATCGAAAAGAACTTAAAAGACGCTAATATTGAATCGCCGCTACATCAAGATATCCGTATTACGCCACGTGCAGCGATGCCATCTATCTTACAAGCCGTTGGTGCTATTCGTTTACAGATTGAAGCTCAGCTATCAATGGGGCTGGCCAACTCTCCGATGTATGGTTCACGTATCGATGCGATATCGGGTAACTTCGTGACAGCGCGCCCATACGGTATCCGTGAAGGTATTGATTACCAAATGACGGGTGAAGTGCGTTCTATCGATGTGGAAGCCATCAAAAACAATCTACTTCACGATCATATCGTTGTTTTAGGCTCGATGGGCTACTCTGCGACTGGCGAAGTATTTAACTTACTGGCCGAAGATGTTGCCCTAAGCGCTGCCGTAGCACTTGGTGCTGATAAGCTTATATTCTTAGGTGAAGAAGCGGGTATCAACGACGACGATCGTTTATTACGTGAAATGATTCCAAACGAAGTTGATCGTTTCTTACGTGATCGCGATTTAAATTGTGAAATCAATTATTTCTTAAACTGTGCAAGCTTGGCCTGTCGTCAAGGTGTGCATCGCACGCATATTATCTCGTATGCCAAAAATGGCGCATTACTAGAAGAGCTGTTCACACGTGATGGTTCTGGTACGCTAATTAGCCATGACCCTTATGAAGAAATTCGCCGTGCCAATATCGATGATGTGGTCGGACTTATTGAGCTACTGTCACCTCTAGAAGAGCAAGGTATCTTGGTCAGCCGCTCACGCGAGCGCTTGGAACAAGAGATTGACAACTATAGTGTGATTGAGCGCGATGGTATGATTTTGGGCTGTGCAGCATTGCATACGCTAGATTCAGAGTCAGCAGAAGTCGCCTGTGTTGCCGTACGTCCTGAGTATCGTAGTGGTAGTCGCGGTGCAGATTTACTAGCGTTTCTAGAACAGCAAGCGCGTAGCCATGGCTTGTATAAGTTGTTTGTTTTGACCACTCGTACTGCGCATTGGTTCGTCGAGCAAGGCTTTGCTGAAGTTGAAGCCAGCGCTTTACCTGAAGCACGTTTAGAAAAATATCATAATGGCCGTAACTCTAAAGTCTTTCAAAAGAATCTATAATTTATCGCCGACTTGATATCGGCTTTGTAAGCTCGATATTAATCTGAGGTAAAATATTAGTCGTAAAAAAGCCTTCATAACTATATGAAGGCTTTTTCATGGGTAAATACCTAAATTACATAATTTTTGCTTTAGATACTTATTTTACTTTTAATAGCTCAACAGTAAAGATAAGCGTGCTGTTAGGCTCGATACCAGCATTACCCGCTTCGCCATAAGCGATATCTGATGGGATATAGAACTCGTATTTTCCGCCTTCTTTCATCAACTGTAGACCTTCAGTCCAGCCAGCGATTACTTGGTTTAGTGGGAACTCAATTGGCTCACCGCGCTCATAAGAGCTGTCAAATACCGTACCATCAAGCAATTTACCTTCGTAGTTTACTTCAACCACGTCAGTTGCTTTTGGTGATTTACCAGTACCTGCTTTGATAACTTTATACTGTAAACCAGACTCTGTTTGCTTCACGCCTTCTTTTTTAGCGTTCTCTGCTAAGAATGCAGTACCAGCGGCTTTATTTTCTGTCGCTTTGGTTTCCATGTCTTTAACAAATTGTTCTTCTTGCTCTTTTTGATAGTCCATCAATACTTGTTGCATTTGCTCTTGGGTCAATGCTGATTCATTGCCTTCGTAGCCATCACGGAAGCCTTGTTCAAAAGTATTTAGGTCTAGATCTTTGACAGCGTCTTTATTGCCTTCTGCCATCATGAAACCTAAGCTATAACCTACTTTTTCACTAGCTGAGCTTTGTTCAGTAATGGAAACGCTTTGAGCGGCTGTTTCTTGATTGCCATTGTTGGTGCTACAGCCTGTTACTAACAACATAGCGCTAGCAAGTGCACTAACGCCTAAAGTAGTGATTTTTTTCATAAAGTACTCTCTAATTGTAAGAATAGTGGCGAGATGTCACATTCCTCTATAATAACAAATCTTAGTTTTGGGAACTACGCTTTGCACGAAATTATCGGGTCAATGTATAGTCTATGTTAATATCTTCTATCATAATAACAAGTTATCACACAAATATAGTAACAGGTAAAGCTTTCTGTCTTTAAATCCATCAATACATCAGCTAAGCTGAATTAGTTAAGGAGATAAGTAACCGAGCGTTAATTTTTATCAAAAATAAGCAGATATCGATAGCGAAGTCACTGTAATATAAATAAGAGATACTGCTGATAATGATTTATGCTCAAAAACGATAATATCTCTATATAACTGATTCTAAAAATACTATTTATGACAACCATCTGTATGTCTTGCTCACTAATCGCTGTATGAACATTGTTTTTGGCGAGTTATATAAGATGCTTCAAGGAGGATAAGATGAACCCAATGTACACATCTTTTAACGGCTATCTCGGTGGACCTATCGGTTCCATCATTGGTGCTATTTTGATATTCGTTATTGGTTGGCTAGTAGCCCTTGGTATCGCAGCACTGGTACGCGGCGTACTCTCTAAAGTTAATCTCAATCAACGTATGAACTCTTCAACTGGTAAGACCTACGACCTTGAAGGTATCATCTCCAAAATTGTTTTCTGGTTTATTTTCATTATTGCTATCTCAGGCGCACTTAGCCAATTAAATTTAAACTCTATCTCAGCACCATTCGCAAATATGGTTAATCAAGTATTGGCATTTATCCCTAATCTTATCGGCGCTATCGCACTTGGTGTGATCGGTTGGGTCGTGGCTACTGTTGCACGTACAGCGATCAATGCTGCTCTGGCAAAAACCTCTATGGATGAGCGTTTAAGTGCACAAGCTGGTGTAAAACCAATGAGCAGTACGATTGCTGATATGGTTTACTGGTTCATCTTATTGGTTGTGTTGACCATGGTACTTGGTCAATTAGAACTTGATGGTTTGTTCGCACCACTGACTAATATGGTCGACAAAATCTTTAGCTTCATCCCTAATATCTTGATTGCTGGTGTGGTCTTCGTCGTTGGTTATATCATTGCCAAAGTCGTACGCGGCATCGTAACCAATCTTGTTTCTACTTTTAATGTACAAGAATTGGCGTCAAAAGCAGGTTTAAGTGAGCAAAACAGCTTACCTAATATTGCAGGTTCATTAGCATTTTTAGTGGTTATTATTCCAACCATTATTGCTGCTCTAAATGCACTAAAAATCGAAGTGATTGCTCGCCCTGCGACCAATATGCTTAACAAAATCATGGAAGCCTTGCCAAATATCTTTATGGCAGTCGCTATCCTAGTAGTAACTTTCTATGTTGTACGTATGGTTGCCAACATCATTAAAGGTTTGATTGAGAACACTCAAATCAATCAACTGCCTGCGAAAGTTGGTCTACAAGAAACCATGGGTGATAAGAAAATTTCTGACCTAGTTGGTTATGCGATTATCTTCTTTGCTATGCTATTTGCTGCTATTGCAGCTGCTGATTTGTTAGGTTTCGAGCCTATCTCAGCGATTATTACGATGTTTATCGCATTCGGTGCAAACATTATCCTAGGCGCAATTATCCTATTCATCGGATTCTGGCTTGCCAATATCATTGCAGGTGTGGTTGAACGTTCTGAGCAAGGTTCACAATTCCTAGCAAACATCGTACGTGTATTAATCATGGGCCTAGTATTAGCAATGGGTCTAAAAGCGATGGGTATTGCTGATTCAATCGTTAACCTAGCATTTGGTCTAACACTAGGTGCAGTAGCCGTTGCCTTTGCTCTATCATTTGGTCTTGGTGGTCAAGAAGCTGCAGCTCGCTTCCTACGTAAAATGCAGGACAAGATGGATCATGAACGTACTGAAGCGAAAGCAAAATCTGCGCTACAGCCAAGTTCATCAACTCAAGAAAAAGTTGCTGATTCAGTTCGTGAAAACACGCCCTCTGCTGCTAGCACACCTACCACTGATTTACGTACCGATGTAGTTGATACACCACGTGTTGATACTAATGACATCTACAACAGTGATGACATACTTCCTGGTAGCGGTCTCAATGACGATATCAATAAGTAAGTATTTTTGATTGTTTAGTTTAGATACGAAAAAGACAGCCTAGGCTGTCTTTTTTTATGTCAGTAAGTATATTAATAAATCTGTGGTTATTGTTATCGAAGCTCTTAGTATAAAAGGTCATTCAAACAATTTCACGCTACAATCTACTGCTTATCTTTACGTGCTGGAATCGTTAAACTCATCTGTACTTGCGGTAATTTTTCTTTTTGCGCCTTCGTAGGTTTACCACTTTCCACGCTACTAGCAGGTGGCGTATTTTGTTTATCTAATTCTTGTTGTTTTAGCTTCTGCATTTGCTTAGTAAGTTGGCGCTCCCGTTGAGTCATCGCATCGACTGGCTGAATCCACAAATCAATATCGAAAAAATTCTCATTATTCTCAGTGATAAAGTCGATACCAAGCACGACTACATGATGTAGCTCAATAATTGGCAAACGTGTGGCAACGTCCTGTGCGATCTTTGCTAGCTTTGGTTGGACTGCGGCTTTGCTATTAGGTCCTTTTAACTCCTGACTATAAAAAACCAGTACATAATGTCGTCCCAAACTTTCATAAGAATGTTGATGTACCACATAGCCATCTTTTTGCAGTGCTGTGCTCTGTTTAGGATGTCTATATAGCGTACGGATAAGCTCGTGACGTGAAAACAAAGACTCATCTAGCAGTTGCTGTTGCCAGTGAGCTAGCGGTGTTTCTGTCTGTTCGTCACTGTTAGTTATGTGCTTTTTACCATACGTATCTATCATCTGCATACTTAGCTGAGACCATATCGTGGCTGCTTGTATCATATGCTGATGGTACATCTGCGCAGTTGAACTTTGGTTTTTGTAGGCAAGTGTGATAGCTACCAGTGCTGAGTTAGGTTCGTCTTGTACTTCATTTTTGATGAGCGCATTATCAACTACAATAGCAGGAGCAAATAAATCTGGACTTTGTAAGAAACGCTCAACCAAAGCGTCTTCCGATTCAAAACTTGGGATATGGTTTACGGCCGATTGATGTAGCTGCTCCAGATGATAAGCTAAGAAACGCCATAACTCACATGGGGTTCGTACCGCTGCTGCTATCGAGTACCAGTCATCCCAGCTAAAGACTTGCAGCTGCTGCATGCTTTCGCTCATGTCGACAACTAAATCTTCTAAAAAGTAACGAACCCCAAAATTGTGTTTAAGTCGTTGTAGAGCACTGTTTGAATGGTTTGCACTGTCACCGTTATCATCTTGATTGAGACTACTACCCCCTCCGACAAGCTGAATGTCAAAAATCATAGCTTCATAACCAGCTGAAGCATTGTCTCCATCTTGAGACGATAATGACTTGTACCATGTAAGTGCTGACTTGACCGCAGTTATGCGTACAGCCTCAATATCAACTGACTCTGTATCATAGGGTAAATACAGTGTCAGCTCCAACAGCTGTAGCTTGCCAAGTGGCAACTGATATTGGTAGTGACGAGCGATGTACTGAGCATTGTATTCATGCTCAATTGTGTGCATGCCTGCCAAGGTCACCGCCATAGCATCTGCTTGTAAATAACTGACTAGCTCGGTCGTCAGATAGCCCCAGTCGGGCATAGTAGTAATCGAATGGGACACAAGTTCCAACCTTCTATTATCGTATGGTGAATATCGCACATGCCAGCTCGTAATAATAACAACATCATTATCGCGTATTACAAATATCTGAATGATGCAAAATTATGCTACATAAGCACTATCAGAGACAGTCGCTTTCAAAGCGATCACTTGTTATGATGATATCAAAGCAGTATTGCTTGCGTGCAAGTTTATGGATGACGAACTGTACTTAGTTGTATGTATCGAGACCGTAGTCATCGAGTTTGTAATCATCGAAACTTTAATAACTATTATATAATAATAAGGATTAAACATTATGAAGCGTTTTAAAGAAAAGACCGTCGTTGTAACGGGTGCAGGTTCTGGTATTGGCCGTGCAACTGCCATTCGCTTTGCCGAGGAAGGCGCTAGCGTGGTTCTAGTAGGACGTACGGCAGCAACACTAGAAGAAACTGCCAAAGAATTACCACAAGATCGTACTTGGATTCACACCGACAATTATCTCATTATTACATGCGATATCAGTGTCCAAAGCCAAGTACAAGAGATGGTTGAGCGCGCTATCGACAAATTCGGCAAAATTGATATCTTGGTAAACAATGCTGGTAAGGCAACCCAAGGTAAAATCACAGAATTATCTGCTGATGATTGGCGCTCTGCTATCGATGTAAATCTAAATGGGACTTTTTACGTCTCTCAAGCGGCTATGCCTCACTTGATTGCATCAAAGGGCAACATCGTCAATATCTCATCGCTCTCAGGTGTTGGTGGAGACTGGAACATGGCTGCTTACAATGCCGCTAAAGCGGGTGTAACCAATTTAACCCGTACATTAGCATTAGATCATGGTTCAGATGGCGTTCGTGTTAATGCGGTTAATCCAAGTGTCACCAAAACCGATATGACTACGGCTATCCAAGACAATGAGTCTAAGACAGATAAGTTCTTAGCTCGCTGTCCGCTTGGACGTTTGGCAACCCCAGAGGATATCGCCGCTGCCATTACTTTCTTAGCAAGCGATGATGCCTCCATGATAACTGGTGTCAATCTACCTGTCGATGGCGGCGTTAGCGCTTCTAACGGCCAACCACAGTTCTAAATTGTTAAGCTGATAGACATCCAAATACTACTTAAAAAAAGCCCCTGATACCATCATATCAGGGGCTTTTTCAATATCAATTATCAGAACTTAGTTGTAGGTAACTGTTAGCCTGCGTACCCGTAATACAGTCAGTTCTGTTAACTTAACTAATTGAACTAATATTTATACCACTTAGCTTATTCAGCTGCATTATTGATGTCTTGTAGTGGCTGTGACAAACGCTCAAGGTGTCTTGGCAACACCCCTTTATACTGAGAATATATTTTTGGCAAATCTGCTTCGATATCACCTGTAGGATAAACCAGCGACATAAACCGTATTTCTTTAGTATTGTAGTCCATCGCTACTGGCAAAATCGGTACACCAGCACCCACCGCTAAATAATAAAAACCTGTCTTCCACGACTCAGTATATTGCCGTGTCCCCTCTGGTGATAATCCCAAAAATAATGGTTCACCAGTTTTGAACTTATCAATACTGGCTTGTAGTACAGAGCCTTTGTTACCACGATCGATAGGAATAACTCCTATCCAATTTAACAAATGGGCAAATACAGGTACTTTAAATAGCGTGTGCTTGCCCATAATGCTGATTTTGATATCTAATGCAAACAGACTTGGAATCGCATAAATACCATCCACATTAGAAGTATGTGGTAGAGCAAGCACTACAGCTTGTGAGATATTTGGAATCTCGCCTACTGTACGCCAACCTGACGCCTTTAACAGTGCGGATGCAATAACAGGCGCAAACTTGTTGCCACGCTTTGGAACCTTGTCTCCCAAATGCTTTTTGCTAAGTTTTGGGAGTACTTTGGAGCGCGCAGGTTTAGAAGCAACAGACTTAGAACGGTTAAAAATCTTCGGTATCATGACAGCACAATATAATGAAAGGTACTGACATAATACCATTAAGCCTTTGTGGCTAGGCTAAATTTTGCGTGCTTTTACTATGTGATAGATCGTTTATCCATAAATATAAGTAATGACCTATTACGATATTCTGTACCCATACTTCTTTAGATTCATCGCTACTTCTTAAGAGATATCGGCCAAATCACCTTTACTCTCAAGCCACGACTTGCGATCAGAGGCACGTTTCTTAGCCAGTAGCATATCCATCACGCTATTGGTCAGTACCATGTCATCCATATCTAACTGTACTAAGCGGCGTGTATCACGGCTCATCGTCGTCTCACGTAGTTGCTCAGCACTCATTTCACCAAGTCCTTTAAAACGTGTAATCTGAGCTTTTTTATTACCCGGTACGTTAGCCAAGATATGTGCAAGCTCTGGCTCATCCAATGCATAATGAACTTCTTTACCTACATCTACTCGATATAATGGCGGCATGGCCACAAATAAATGACCCGCATATACTAACGCAGGGAAATGCTTCACAAACAGTGCGCAAATCAATGTCGCAATATGCAGTCCATCAGAGTCAGCATCCGCTAAAATACATATCTTGTCGTAACGTAGCTCGGACAAATCATCAGAGGCAGGATCCACACCGATAGCAATGGCAATATCATGAATCTCTTGGCTTGATAACACCGTATCTGATGATACTTCCCACGTATTCAGGATTTTGCCGCGCAGAGGTAATATCGCCTGATAATGACGATCTCTTGCTTGCTTAGCACTACCACCCGCAGAGTCACCCTCTACTAAGAACAGCTCAGCGCCATCACGCAAATCACCACGGCAATCAGCCAATTTACCAGGCAATGCTGGCCCCTGAGTAATCTTTTTACGAGCAACTTTTTTAGCAGATTTCAGACGACGACCTGCTTTATTAATCGCCAATTCAGCGATTTGCGTACCCATTTCCGCATGCTGGTTTAACCATAGGCTAAAGGCATCTTTTGCCAATGTCTGTACAGCGCCCGCAGCCTCGCGGCTAGATAAACGCTCTTTGGTCTGTCCAGAAAACTGTGGCTCAGAGAATTTAAGAGACAGGATATAGTTCACCCCATCCCAGACATCTTCTGCGGTTAGCTTCACACTACGTGGTAGCAAATTATGAATATCACAGAACTCACGCAGTGCTTCTAAAATGCCGGTGCGTAGTCCGTTGACGTGCGTACCGCCCTGAGCTGTCGGAATAAGGTTCACATAGCTTTCTTGAATCGGTGTACCACCATCAGGCAACCAAGACAACGCAAAGGTAATAGCCGCTCGTTCGCCTGCTTTCGCATCATAATTATAATAAAACGGTGCTTCAGGCAATGTTTCCAAACCATCTAATTGTTCGCTTAGATACTCGACTACCCCATCTGTAAACTGCCAAACGACCTTTTCATCATTAATATCGTCAGTGAATTCAATCGTCAGTCCAGCGGCCAAAACAGCCTTTGCTTTTAAATTGTGCTTGAGCTGTTTTACATTAAATTTGGGCGTATCGAAGAAACTACCATCAGCCCAAAAGTGCACTCTGGTGCCACGTTTGCGTTTATTTGAGCTGACTGCTTCAGTCAATGGCGTAACTGGTACACCATTTTCAAATGCCATATCAAACTGTGTACTATCACGCCATACCGTAACTTCAACGCGAGTTGATAGCGCATTGACGACAGAAATACCCACGCCATGCAGACCACCTGACACTTCATAATTAGAGGTCGAAAACTTTCCACCTGCATGTAAGCGGGTCAAAATCAGCTCAATACCAGATTGACCAAACTCAGGGTGGATATCAGTTGGCATACCGCGCCCGTCATCTTCGACAGACAACGATCCATCACTATGCAATTGCACCTTGATGGTTTTAGCATAACCAGCTAACGCTTCATCTACTGAGTTATCAATAACCTCTTGCGCCAAATGATTCGGGCGCGTGGTATCGGTATACATACCTGGACGACGACGGACTGGCTCAAGACCTTCTAAAACTTCTAACGATTGCGCATTATATTGACTCACAAATGCATCCTTAACTGTTCGCGTGCGTTTAATTCTATTAAGCCATTATAACGAAAAATAGCGACGTTAACGTCAATACTCCATCGCTTACGTCATATAATGTCGTCTATTTAAGGTTGAACTAAATTCTGTAAGATATTCATCACCATCGGCAGCTGATCATCAAAGTCACTGAAGCGATGATCGCCACCCTCTTGCACCGTTACCGATGCGCCGTAACCTTGATAAAAAGTTTTAGACAATTCAGAATTTAACAACTCATCGCCTTCTTTTAAAAGCACAGCAACTTTATTAGGATAATTTACTGATAAAAGCTGATAATCTGCAAACCACTGTAAATCTGCAGGCGTAATACTCCAGCCACCCGCTGTCGTATGCAGGACTTTGCTGGTAGATGACTCATTTAAGTTATCTTGACTTGATACTGGTTTATTAGAGAAACGCTGTAAAGTAATATGCGGCTGAGTGCTAGGGTTGAGCAGTAAAACTGGGCAACCTATCTGATTGCTTATCAAAGTAGAAAAATACCCACCTAGCGAGCTACCGATTAATACCGTATTTGATAATTCAGTCTGCTTATCTGCTGACGTTCTATCTTCACTATTATTTAGTGATTTGATTAAAGACAGTAGTTGCTCACACACTTGCGCAGGGGTTTTATTTAAATCAGGACGCAGCACATTAATATCAGGATGATGTCGCTGGCAATATTTTTCTAACAACATCCCTTTGGTCGAGTTGGCATCACTGTCCAATCCATGGATATAAATCAAGTTCACGTATCATCTCACTTACTAATTTTGTTATGATTATCTTATAAAGGCTATCAAAGCTAAGCATAGCACCCGCTAGACGGAAATAATAACAATAAAATGGCACACTATTAGTCAGTATTTGCGACATAATAAGGTTGTACAGTGAGTTTATGCAGGTCAAAGGAATGACGGTAGTCATTATGGAGGAGTCATGAATCAACAGTTTGAGCTGTTCGAGATTGCCAATCCATGTATTGGCCTTTGTCAAAGCAATAAGAAGGGTTATTGCTTTGGTTGCCTGCGTAGTCGAACTGAGCGCCAGCTATGGCATAATATGACGACAGAGCAGCAGCGCGAGGTGCTAAGGCTTATCGCTGGACGTAAGCTGCGTATAGAACAAATGAGACAGCGTAAAAATGAACAGTTAGGATTTGATTTTGAAGAGATACCTGAGATAGGTGAATTATTTTAAGAAGTAATTAATCAGGCCAGACATGCTAATAGTATCCTCAAAATGCGTTAAATTTCGCTAAAATATATGCCCAATAACCTAATAGTAGAATCAGTAGTCCCCACGAGATAGCAAAGCACCAATAATATAAATCGCTAGTAGTAAATACGTAAAAATAAACAGCCATTCCAACACTGATTACAAGTGAAGCTGCATATCCAATCAGTAAGGTAAAGAGAATATTATTCTCAATTTTGGTTAAGCTTGGGCTTCCCTCTGCACACATATAGAAAAGAAACCCGAAGGCAAAAGCCCCGCCAATAGTGATATGCATAAATGATATTAGAACTAGCAACCAAATTGACACGCATACTTCCTTATTAGTCTAATGACGGCTTTGTCTTTAATATAGTGCTTTCTACAAGTTATAAGCGCTTCTAATAGAAAATAGCATACCTTCAAGTTTTTCTATAATCAATACTGCAATACACTTGCTAGAATAAATTAGACTGAAATCAGTAGATCCGTCACCAAACCACACACAAAGAAAATCCCCCGGCTAGGTAACTAGTCGGGGGATATTTCAGAATAGAGAGCTGACGATGACCTACTCTCACATGGGCGAACCACACTACCATTG
>CAJXUF010000082.1 GCA_913061175.1 uncultured Psychrobacter sp. | reverse complement strand
ATACGAGATAGGAGTCCGTCTCGTGGGCTCGGAGATGTGTATAAGAGACAGTCAGCCAATAACTGCTTAACCAAATCACCGCCCACTCGACCACTTGCACCAACGACTAAAATTTTCATAACCATTCCTATTTTTATTTAAATGCTATTGTTTGAATTATTCAGTAAATTTATTTATCTTAAAAACCGAATATAGAGTAACAAAGATAGGTAGCACGCTTCGTTATAAAGCGTGCAGATTGAATAGTGTTTGGTTATAGAGTGTATACAGTTTGCAAGGAAGCAAACGTTGATTAGATGACATCGTGTCACAGATGGCAGAATGAGTAAGCGTCAGATAGAACGATAAAAATACTAACGAACCAAGCGATTGAGACCATCGGCAAAGGCTTTTTTATCTCGATCACCGTAGGGTTTCTGACCGCTCATTTCCTGTAACTCTAGGACACCAGTACCACGCATGGTATCCATAAAGTCGCGCATATTGAGTTTTTGCTTGATGTTGTTTTTGTCGTAGACCACACCGCGTGTCGTCAGTACCATACCACCTTTATCCAAAATGTCATTGGCCAAAGGGATATCGCTAGTGATAGCCAAGTCACCAGCTTGTATCTGCTCGACGATATAATCATCAGCTTTGTCGAACCCTGATGGCACGACAGTCATAACAAGTAGGGGCGACTTGCGTAACTTGATCGGCTGATTGGCGACAAATATAGCCATGGTCTTGGTACGTTCAGCCGTTTTAATAATCAAATCTTTGGCAATCAAGGGTACCGAGTCTGCGTCCACCCAAATTTGCATTATTTTTTAGCCTTCTCAGGTTTTGATGGAGTAGTAGTCAGG
This sequence comes from uncultured Psychrobacter sp., assembly GCA_913061175.1. Classification (GTDB taxonomy): domain Bacteria; phylum Pseudomonadota; class Gammaproteobacteria; order Pseudomonadales; family Moraxellaceae; genus Psychrobacter. Next base: position 11,464 of record CAJXUF010000082.1, on the reverse strand, counting down.
TTGTCTGCTTGGCTGTCTTTAGTATCTAGTTCATCAGCTGTGGCATCATTTTGAACACTGTTCTGAGCACTATTTTTAGCATTACTCTTAGTATCCACATCTGCTTTACTAGGCTGAGTATCTACAATTGCATATTCTTTATCTAGACCAACCTTGTTTGGCAAGATAGCAACCAATTTTGCCATAGCAGGCTCTAAATCAGTCACGTCATTAGGCATCAAAGTGATATGAGCAATCTTACGATCGTCACGCTCAGCCTTATGATAGCTATGATAATGAGCGCCATCGATGTTTAGCACTGCACTGATATCGGGATATTGACCCAGTACATTTACCATAATCGCAGGATGCACGTTATCTGTATCGCCTAACGGCAAGTTAACCACGGCACGGATATGATTTTCAAACTGGCTGGTGATAGCGCCTTCGATACTCCAGTGGCCAGAGTTGTGAACCCGTGGTGCAATCTCATTCGCCAATATCGCATTATGACCGCGAGCATCTTTGGTGACGAACAACTCAAGCGCCATAACGCCGACATAGTCCAAATGGTTCATGACTTTAGTAATAGCATCTGTTGCTTGTTGAAACAGATGACTCGTGCCAACAGCAGGTGCTTGAGTTTTTGCCAAGATACCGTTGTGATGATGGTTTTCGACCAAATCGTAACAGCGTACCTGACCGTTTTGCGCTCTTGCTGCAATGATAGAGACTTCACGGCTAAAGTTAATAAAACCTTCAGCAATTAACGGCGCAGGTGTTGGCGTGAGTGAGCCTTTGCCGCTGACGGCGTCTTTTAAATCTAGCCAAGCAGCCTTAATATCACTGTCTTGCTTGATGACGAACTGTCCTTTGCCATCGTAACCACCTCGGCTGGTCTTCAGAACGATAGGCAGGCCCAATTCTTTACAAGCGTGCTTGAGCTCAGCTTCAGAATTGACTTCCATAAACGGTACGGTTGCAATATCAAGCGAGTTAAACATCTGCTTTTCTTTTAGACGATCTTGAGCGATATCAAGCGCAATCAATGGTGGAAACATGCCTTGCTTGCTGCCAGATTTCGACAAGCTAACTAGCTGTTCGACCGTAGACGTTGGCGTGTTTTCAAACTCTAAGGTAAAGACATCCGCTACTGCGATAAAGTCTTCTAGTTGGTCGCTATGAAAGACACGACCGTATAGGCTGGCAGGGCATTCTGCATTGTCTTCTAAGAATACGCATTGGTAACCCAATGGCATGGCGGCTTCGGCAAGCATCATACCAAGCTGACCACCGCCTAAAATACCGATGGTACGAATGGTTTGGGTAACAGGATAAGCGTTTGCTGTAGTCATGGCAGGCTCTTTGAATAAAAGTGAATAAGGTGTTTGGTCTATTAAAATCTAAAACTCAATGGGTGAAAATAGGAAAAGGTGCACTGTATGCACCTTATCTCTACTCAGAATTGCTTAAAAGTATATATTGATAGCTTCAATCGTTAAGCCTTCAATCTAAAAGACTCTGCTATAAGAGCTGATCGATTTATATTTACCTAAGGATTGATAATACCTGGTGTTGGGCTAGCGAGAATGGTCTCAGTCTGAGACTGGCGCATCTGATCGAGCTTAGTAGCAATCGTATCATCATGCAATGCTAATACTTGAATTGCAAGTAGGGCAGCGTTATAAGCACCAGCAGCACCAATCGCCAAAGTACCAACAGCGACGCCTTTTGGCATTTGTACGATAGACAGTAGACTATCCCAACCGCTCAGCATAGATGACTTTACAGGTACGCCAAAAACAGGTAGCGGCGTTTGACTGGCACACATACCTGGCAGATGAGCGGCACCGCCTGCACCAGCGATGATCACTTGTAGACCATTATCTTTTGCGCTTTTGGCATAATCAAATAATCTGTCAGGCGTACGGTGTGCAGAGACAACTTCACAATCAAAAGCAATGTCAAAGTCTGCAAGCAATTGCGCAGCAGCACTCATAGTTGCCCAGTCAGACTGCGAACCCATGATAATGCCGACTTTTGGCTGACCAGCAGGGGAGGTGATTGGACCGTTCTGGTTAGCAGCAGTATTCGTGGTGCTCATGATTGGATATCCTCAAAAAGACCATCATACAAAAATTTTGCTACACTCGTAAAGCCAAGTTTGACTTTTAATACTGGTATGGCGCTAATTGCAGTGATATCACGATTTTATACATGTTTTTCATCGTGATAATGCTGAACAAAGTGATTGACCGTCAATGGTAATGGTTGTTCGGTATCCAGTTGATAGCACGTTAGGTAGCCGCTATCTACTGCTGCAGAGTAGTCAGTACAGGCAACTTGTGGACTGAGTGGCTCAGGTGTGCCAGTGAGCCAATAGTGCCCAACGAACACAGGTTTATGAGTTTTTAGCGCAAATTCAATATTTTCAGCCAGCGCATCAGGCGGTATCTGTGCCAACGCGGACGATGGAGCACGAGACACTTCACGAAGTGTGCGTGTATTTAACTCATCTAGCCACCAGCGTACTCGTACTCGTGTACGCTCGGTACCTTCTTTATCTACCATCACAATGCCATCAGGTAAGCCCGTTTCAACCCCTTTTAGTACTCGTTCTAAAGCGTCAAAGGCGATGGTATCTTCTTTAGCCGTTGCGATTAAACCTGCTGGAGTCAGACAGTTATCATCAGTCAGAAGGGGCTTTAGTATCGCCATGCTATCTGTATCCCAGCAAGCATGCACAAAACACGCATAGTCGGTCTCAATCCATAATGGAATTTCGTATAGACGTTGCAACCAGTACTCATGTTGCTCTGAGCCGAATGGTATCTCTGCTAAAAACGCCTCGTGTTGGCGTCTATGGATATCATTGTGCGAGCGTAAATACTGGCTGGTATTATTGGGATCGCGCGTGGCATATGCCAATGCATTGTATTCATGGTTGCCCATCACTGCATCGGCCACATCGGCATCTAGCATTGCAAAGACAATCTCCAGCGTGGCCAATTGCTGCGAACCACGATCGATCAAATCACCGATGAACAATGCCCTGTGACCTGTCGGTGGCACGAAATACTGACCGTTATGCTCATAGCCCAACTGATGCAGCAGACCGACCAGTTTGTCTGCATAACCATGTATATCACCGATAATATCTATAATCATAATGTATTACTAAATCTCAAATGTAGAAATATAACGTGCGCACAATAGTATTTATAAAGTATAGCTGTCTTTAAAGTGCTAGCTTTATTATACGTAAAAATGTCTAAAATCCTGGTGATAGCAACGCATTGATAAAGTGCGGTAGTACCTTTGGTTCCAAAACAATCGTAGCGATAACGCCAAATGCACCGCCCCACATATGAGCCATATGATTGATGTTTGAACCACCGCGTCGATCCGCATAGATACTATAAAATATATAAGCGACGGCAAATAGTATCGCAGGAATAGGAATCACGGCAAAGAGGTAAATTCTCTCCCATGGTGCTAGCAGAATAAAAGCAAATAGCACAGCCGATACACCGCCTGATGCGCCTAAACTCAAATAACTGGCGTTGTTCTTATTTTTCACGTAACTTGGAATCATGGCAACGATAATTGCCAAAACATAAAAAACCACAAACCCGTAACCGAATAAAAACGGCTGATATAGTCCTTCGATAGCACGCCCAAAGAAATATAAAGTAAACATATTAAAGAGCAAATGCATACTATCAGCGTGAATAAAGCCATGGGTCACAAAGCGATCCCATTGCCCATTGTTGACTGCTGGCGGGTAAAAAATCAATCGATTAAATAGCGTCTTGTTTTGCCAAGCCAATAAGCTGACAATAACGGTAATAATGATAATAAGCGTCGTATGGTTTAACAAAGGAAAATCCTTAGGCCGTGCCTGATATGTGACAATGTTACAAATGACAAGCTACAAATGACAATATTCAAAGCCTAAGCGTTACGGCTGAGTAAAAAATAAGTTTGACGTCTGATCCGTATTAAGTACTAACCATTAGCAATAGACTAATACTAACAGCAGTTGCGATAACGCGAATACCTATTGTGTGACAAAACGATGCTTTTTTATGCGGTTATAGTGAATAATGTAGCAGTGTACCATGCAACATAAGTGAAACTTTTAGAACGTAGCTAATGAAGACACCAGTAACTAATGTAATGTTCAGACTAGTTACAAGTGCTACCACTGATAAAGAAGTAATATACCCAAGTGACATGGATAAAAATAAAATAAGTGCTTAATTTTGCACATTCAAATAAGGCTGATAGAGGCAGTGGAATATGAACATTATTGACCAGCTAGAACAAACGGTAACCCCAGCTGTAATGGGTAATGATGACAGCAATAATGTCGCCTATGTCAGTTTACTTGAGCAGTTTTATGCTGTTTTGGCCGCGCGCCTAGCTGTGCCACAGGTTTACTCACAGCTGCTGCGCACTGATCAAGTAATCACTAGCAGCAACAATGAAAGCCCTCTATTTGAACAAATATGGCAAGATAAAATCCTGCAAGAGACGATCATCCAAGAGTTGTCAGCCACCCATCACATTGATGAGCAGACAACTGAGCAATTACTAATTAGTGCCGCGCCGTTGGCATATCGTGAGCTAAAAGTATTGGCTAATGGGCAGTTTTTGCCAGCATTTTTACAAGAAAAACAGGTTGCTTTACGTCCATATTTACCTATCTGGGCAGCCGCTGTGATTACGGCTACTCAAGGCGTTAGTCAACAAATACAAAAAAGCTTTGGTTCAGATGATAATAATGTGCAAGTACAGGTGCCAGTAAGTGACGACATATCGAATAGACTTGACGATTCTTCTACTTTAGATACTGGCATAGCTGGCATAGTTGCACCAATAACGAATAATGATGCAGAAAGTATAGAGCAAATATCAACTGCTGAGCGCGCAAAGACTGAAGCGTTAGATGACGATACGATTGCCAGTAGTGATGCTATTCATGCCAATCCAGCAGCCTATCATCTGGCAGAAAACAGCAACTTGAAGCATGCACAAGTACGCACTCGTAATCAACGAAACGATCTACTAATACGTGTGTTTCTATTAATAGTAGCTCTAGCTGCGCTTGCCCTAGCAGCATGGGCCTTATTAGTGAAACCCAATAATGGAATACCAGTAGAACCTGTGGTCGCAGCACCTGTTGAACTACCGCCGGCGCCCGTGCCTCCTGTACCAACAACGGCTCCTGTTGAGCTTATTGTCGGTGTAGACAATGGCGGCAACTTGTACACTTGTAGCGCGACCGTTGGCGATGCTGCATTGCAAAGCACGTTGCAACAGGCGCTTAATACAAGCTTTGGTGAGCAGGCAAGTATTTGTGAATTAAACATACAGGATGGGGTCGCAACCACAATCGCTAATATGCCTGTGGAGACACTGCCCAATGTCTTGACGATGCTTAGATCAACACCATTTGCACGTTTACATGTGCAAAATGACAGTCTCACACTGGAGGCGCCAGACAATATGCTACTGCAAAAACTGGTCACAGAAATACGAAGCTTAGTACCAGCGATGGTAGTCGAGAGTACAGCGCCACTGCCGTTGCCTGATAATAGTAATATTGGTGATGCTACGAACAACATGGCAAATGCAAATAACCAGTTTGTAGATGATGGGACGGGGATCAATAATCAATACAATAATAATGGGTTAAATAGTAACTCTGGCGAATACCAAGCATCAGATGATGATACTGGAGATCGTGTGATACCAACTCCTTTGCCTAACAATAATAGCTTTAATAATGCGCCCAACAATCTGCCTACTAATGGCGCGAGTAATACTCCCAACAACTTTCCTTCGAATAATCAAACGACCAGACCGCCGGGACCTTTTTCACCTTCAGAAGTGGACGAGATGGCAAACACGGTCATCGTTGCTGAACCTGCTCAAGTTAGGTAGTTTTTTATCAGGCACGCTTCTTTATATGACGTGCCTTTTTATATGGCCTACGATTTCATGTAGCTTGGCTATAGTTACGTGTGCCAACCGAAACATTACTTACTGTATCATTTGCACAACAACGTACAGACTGTGAATAGCAGCTTAAGAATTTTATAATAATCAAAACCAAATAAAGTAGTTTGATGAATTCATCGCCACCATGACTACTACTATGATGATTTAATACAAAAGAATGATACAGCTGCTTTTTGAACGAACGAATGATATAAATAAAAATTAAGGGGAGAGCCATATTATGGATATTATTAGCCATTTGACACGCACCGTCAGCCCAGCCGTATTGGAAGATGACCGTAGCCCAGCTAAGAAAAATCTACTAGAACAGTTTTATGCCATTTTTGCTGCTCGTCTTGCAGATAATGATACTTTTAGTCGCTTTGCTAATGAAAATATTGCCCGTGATGACAATGCTTTTTATGACCGTGTATGGACAGAAGGGGCACACCGCGACCAAATTTCTCGCGAATTAGCAGGCAAACATAATGTCGATGCAACGGCCTCACGTGGTTTGATTGCGATGGCAGCGCCACTGGCTTTTCATGAAATAAAAAGCTTAGCTGGTACCACGCCTGTTCCGCAATTTTTGAATGATAACCTGAACAGTTATCAGCATCATATACCTGCATGGGCGGGTACTGTTTTGCCTGCTAGTGCGGTCGCTGCCACCTCTACGGCTGGTGCACCGATTTCTGATACGACCAGTACAGCGCCACTACAAAAAGAAGAAGAGCCAAAAGAGAGCTTTATGAAAGCGCTGCTACCTATTATTGGTTTGATTATCTTGGGTGCATTGGCTTGGGCTCTACTCAGAGGCTGTCAAGAAAACCCTGAGCCTGTAGCAACACCAGCGGCTACAGTGCAGCAAGGGGTGCAAGGTAATGAGGCACTAGCGGTTGCAGGCGCGATTGAACCTGCATCACTGAGTATCGCAACTGGTGAAAATAGCGAGCTGTATGCTTGTCGTATGAGCGTAGGTGATGAGACATTACAAACCAATGTTATGAATGCTTTGACTGGTGCATTTGGTGATGAAGCCAATAAATGCCGTGCTGACGTTGATGATAACTTTGCAGTAGATATGCCAGCATCTGCTCAACTGGCAACGATATTACCAATTATCAAAAATGTACCGAACGCGAGCATGATTATCAAAGGCGATAACATTACTGTTAATGCTCCTGATAAAGCTGCGTTGGACAAGTTGGTTGCTGACTTACAAGCAGCTGCTCCTGCCATGACCGTGCAAGCTGAAGGTCCATTAGACCTACAAGGTGAGATTGATGATAGTCTGGCTGCTGCAGATGTGGCGATGACCAATCTGGGTGATAACCCAGATCCACGTGATGTTGCTCGCGCTTTGAGTATTCAGGTGATTAACTTCCAAGTAGATGAAGCGGTTATACCTGAAGTCAATAAGGCGCTGCTAGACCGTGCTGCAGAAATCATCAATAATGTACCTGATATTAAGCTGATGATTGTCGGTCATACAGACAGTCAAGCCTCTGATACCTATAATATGGAGCTGTCTCAAGAGCGTGCTGAGTCAGTGAAAGCGTATCTAGTGTCTAAGGGAGTTGATGCTAGTAAACTAACTACCAAAGGCTTAGGCGAATCAGAACCAATCGCAGATAATTCGACCGAACAAGGTCGCTTCCGCAATCGCCGTATTGAATTTATGGTCAATGACGAAGTGGTCAGCGCAAATGATGGCATGATGATAAACAGTGATTCGCTAGATCCAGATATGAACCCATTGGATAGTAACAATGATGATTTGTTACCAGATGGCGATGATGCTACCCAAGGTACTGCGGTAGACCCAACCAATTAATTTATATATTTTTCTTTTTCTTGCAGTTAGACAATAATAGTTAAATGACAAAAACCGCATCTTATAAAGGTGCGGTTTTTTGTATGCTACTCGATGATAGTTAAGTAAGCTATTATTTATACAGAGTAGGATCTGTTGATTCTTTAGCAGTCTGAGTATCCGTTTGACTACCAAAAAAAGTCTGAGTAACATTCTGCTTGGCTTGCTGCCAGTATTCAAATTGCTGGCAAGTAGATTCAAGGTCGCCTTGCCATGTTGGGATATTGCCGCGCATGGTTTTGATACGTTGCTGGTTAGGGTAAGGCAGATCTTGAGCAGCTTTAGCCGCCTCATGAGCAGCCACACGGTCGTTACATACGAGGGCAATATCACAACCAGCATCAATGGCTGCTTTTACGCGAGCACTGACATCACCAGCCGCCTTTGCACCTGCCATCGATAAATCATCAGAGAATAGTACCCCATCAAATTTAAGCTCATCTCGAATGATATCTTGTAGCCAAATTTTGGAGAAACCTGCTGGCTTGTCGTCTACTTGTGAAAATATCACATGTGCTGGCATAAGAGCGTCCAGACTATGTAGCGTTTGAGCAAAAGGTTGCATGTCGCTATTGATAATTTCATCTAAGCTACGCGTATCGATGGCTTCTGATACGTGCGAGTCAGGAGCGATGGCACCATGACCAGGGAAGTGTTTACCAGTGGTTGCCATACCAGCCACTTTCATACCACGCATGAACTGTGTTGCAAGCGCAGTGATGGCTTGCGGCTCATGATGAAAACTGCGGTCACCGATGACTTGGCTAATACCATCTCTATCCAGTACGGGTGCAAAGCTCAAATCAATTCCTACAGCTAGTACTTCAGCTGCCATTAGATAACCGCAATCGTAGGCGCAGCTAAGTGCCTGACTCGGGTCTTGATTGAATAGCTCACCCAATCGACCCATAGCAGGTAGGGGCGTGAAGCCTTCACGTAGCCTTGCGACTCGTCCACCTTCTTGGTCCACACCGATAAGTATGTCTTGATTGTGATAACGTATATCGTCGCATAGTGCTCTGACTTGGGCCGCATCTGTGACGTTACGACCAAACAATATTACTCCACCGACTTGTGCTTGTTTAATCAAACTGACATCTTCAGCGGTCAAAGCGGTACTATCGATATCTATCATTAAAACGCCGTACATCGCGTGTTCCTTCTTATTTTATATATGGTTATGTTATGAGAGTGACTGACTATGCCTGTCTTATCGCTTATCAGTCATTGTTCAGATGTCTTATTATGACAGTTATTATTAATTGAGCATAATGTGGCAGATTATTGGGGTCAAATCAATTTGCTAATAGCTATTAGATTCAGTCATTAAATCGATGTTGATAGCCCTCAATTGCTATGTATGATAAAAGTGATAGAAAGTTTGGTATGTACAGACGTAGCGTGTAAGATTGCTTATACAGTTTGAGACAGTTCAGTATTTATGCGCATGATAATATTGATTGATTTTTGACTATATATCAGTATTTAATGATACCTAAAGTATAAGAATAAAAAGCGCAGCATTTATAGGTCATAACAGATTCGAGCATTTCTAATTCTAATGAATTACCCAATACTATTAACTTCAAATAACTAGGTACATATGATGAAAAAACAACCAGCACAGTGGTTACTCAGTGCAGCGTCAGTGGGCATCGCCGGTATTATCTTGACCCAAAGTTACGGTACTGCAGTCGCCGAGACCAATACGGGAAGTTTCGTTCAGACCCCTGAGCAAAAGGTCACCACCCGTCAAGTAGCCGCCTTGCTGGATCGCAGTCATTATCTCAATCAGCCTTTAGATAGTAAGACTGGTAGCGAAATCCTATCAATGTACATTGATAGCCTTGACCCAAACCATACGTTATTTTTGCAATCTGATGTTGATGAGCTGAAGAAAAAACACGCTGAAGACTTTGGCGCTCGTTTAAAACAAGGTGATCTATCTGCAGGGGTAGAGGTGTTTGATCGTTATCGCAAACGCTCAAACGAGTACTTTGCGATGGCCACCAAGATGCTCAAAACAGATATTGATTTGACAGGTAATGACACAATCATTCTTGATCGTGAAAAACTCGGCCATTTTAAAACCAAAAAAGAGCAGCGTGATTACTGGGAACGTCAGTTAAAGTTTCAGTTGATGAGCATTACGCTCGGTCAAGAAGATGAAAAAGCCAAAGAGAAAGTATTTTTAAGCAATCCAGATATCACTCGTGGACAAGACTTGGTACGTAACGATGAGCGTACGCCAAATGAGATTTTACAAAATCGTTTGTCGCGTCAACAAGAGCAGTTTAAGCGTCTTAAAGATGATGAAATCATGGAGACCATCTTAAATACGGCGATGCTCACTTATGATCCACACAGTAATTATTATGCACCGATTCAGGCGACTGAATTGCAAATCCAGTCGAGCCTTCAGTTAGAAGGTATTGGTGTCTCTATTCGTCCAGATCGCAAAAATCCGGACTATACTCGTATTGTGACTTTGGTCGATGGTGGTCCAGCCGCTAAGTCGGGTCAGATTAAGCCCAATGATTTGATCGTTGGTATCGCAAAAGACGGCGAAACCATGACGGACGTAGTTGGCTGGTCAACACGTGAAATTGTCAGCTTGATTCGCGGTAAACGCGGTACATCGGTCACACTGAAACTACGTCAACCTAACACCCCAGATGCTAGCGCCCGTACGGTCACGGTGGTACGAGACATTATTCAGCAAGAAGAGTCAGGCGTCACTCAGCGAGTGGTAGAAGTGCAGCGTCCTAATATTGATAAGACGCCAAAACGTATTGGCGTACTTGAGATACCAAGCTTTTATCTAAACTATCGTGCGCGTCGTAATGGTGAAGACTACCGTAGCGTCAGTATCGATACTGAAAAAGCGTTAAAAGAGTTGAATAAACAAAATATCGATGGCCTAGTGGTTGATTTGAGAAACAACCCTGGCGGCTCATTGGATGAAGTTGCCAAGATGTTAGGTTTCTTTATCAAGAGTGGACCACTGGTACAGATTCGTGATAATCGCGGCAATATTCAAGTGTACCGCGACAACGATGGCGGCGAGCAGCTGTATGATGGCAAAATGTCGGTCATTACCAACTTAGCATCAGCCTCAGCCAGTGAAATCTTTGCCGCTGCTATTCAAGACTATGGTCGCGGATTAGTGGTTGGTAGTACGACAACTGGTAAAGGCTCGGCGCAGATTCAGCTTGATAGCTTAGCTTTAGGCTCTGCTACCTTAACTCAGCGTAAGTTTTATCGTGTCACTGGCGGTAGTACACAGAATAAAGGTGTCGTACCAGACGTTGAGCTAGTTAATATCTATGACGATGCGACCTTTGGCGAGCGCGCTCAGAAAAAAGCATTGCCTTGGGATACTATCAGAACGGCACCGTATAAGCCTGAAGGGAAGTTTACCAGTGATACATTGGCGACGCTCAATCAGCAGTCTAAGATTCGCCAACAAAAAGACCCACAGTTTACTTATCTGTCGACGCTAAATGATATTCGTAACATGGATGATGAAAAGAAACCTGTTCGATTAGATATCAATCTGTCTCTTATACACATCTCCGAGCCCACGAGACGGACTCCTATCTC
>CAJXUF010000081.1 GCA_913061175.1 uncultured Psychrobacter sp. | reverse complement strand
TATCGTCGGCAGCGTCAGATGTGTATAAGAGACAGGCTTTGAACAGGTTGGCCTCACCGATGAACTTGGCAGTAAACAAGTTAGCAGGGGTCTCATAAATCTCAATAGGCGTGCCGATCTGCTGGAACCTGCCATCTTTCATGACTGCAATACGATCTGACATCGATAATGCTTCTTCTTGATTGTGAGTAACGAAGACAAAGGTAATGCCAAGCTCGCGTTGTAAACGTTTGAGCTCCGATTGCATTTGCAAGCGCAGCTTATGATCGAGTGCGGAGAGCGGCTCATCAAGGAGTAATAATTTAGGACGATTAATAATCGCGCGCGCAATGGCGACTCGCTGCTGCTGACCACCGGACAAATCTTGTGGTCGCCTATTGGCAAAGCTCTCCATCTGTACCATCGCTAGCATCTCGCTGACACGTCTTTGGATTTCATCTTTTGGGACTTTTTTTAGCTTTAGGCCATATGCTACGTTTTGGGCAACGCTCATATGAGGGAACAATGCATATTGCTGAAATACGGTATTGACCGGACGTTTATCAGCGGACAAGCCTGCCATCTGTACGCCATCCAAATATATCGCCCCAGCGTTCGGCTGCTCAAAGCCTGCAATCAAGCGTAGTAATGTTGTCTTACCACAGCCTGATGGGCCAAGTAGCGTCAGAAACTCACCATGCTTGATATCAAGGTTGATATCTTTTAGGACTTCGGTTTGATCATAAGTTTTTTTTAGACCAGTCAGTTGCAGCAGCACCTGATCATCATGAGGTGACGCAGAGGTGTTATGCGTATTTTGAGATAAATCGGTCATAATATCTGTTCCTAAGCGTCCAATATCTATATGCAGCTGACTGTCATTATAAGGATTGGCATGAGCGTAAGCATGTTCGGATTGCTGCCTGAATGCTGCCTGAGTGCTGCGTATTATAACAAACCCTTAATATAATTCAGTGCAAGTTCGTTATAAGTTACGCGAGTCGTACTATCGTAGCAGCGATATATACAGCTATATTTTTAGATGTGACTACATTCATCTAAAGACATTTAGACAAATTTTTTTACCGTTTTTTGGTTTTTATTCCTATACAATCACGTTATGGCTGACAAACATGATTAGCCTGATAGTTTGGCGACAATTAGTCAATCTGTGCTTGAATACATATATGCAAAACAGCTTATAACTCTAATATTATTGATGATAAAGGATCTCTCATGCCTACCGATATACGTCCAACCACAGGTCAAGAAGCGCTTGAGCTTTTAAAAGCAGGTAATGCACGCTACGTTGATAGCCTCACCAGTACCGATGAGTATATGCAGCGCCGTCCAGAGTTGGTCAAGGATCAAAATCCGTTGGCCATTATTTTGGGTTGCTCAGATGCACGAGTACCAGTTGAGATTGTTTTTGATCAAGGTTTGGGAGATTTGTTTGTTATACGAGTCGCGGGTAACGTCGTTGCACCATCACAGATTGGTTCAATCGAGTTTGCAGCCGAAGCTTTTGGCACGCAATTGGTAGTGGTACTTGGACATTCAAAATGTGGTGCTGTTACGGCTTGCGTTGAGACATTGATTAACCCTGAACAGAACTATTCACCTAACTTGCAATCTATCGTTGATCGTATTCGCCCAAGCGTTTATAACTTGCACGAACTGGCAACTGCCAATGGTCAAGACGTTGATGCAGACGAGCTGGTCGATCGCTCTATCCGCGCTAACGTACGTATGTCAGTCAGTCAGCTAAAGCATGGCTCACGTGCATTAGAGGACTTAACCAATAGTGGTCAGCTATTGGTAGTCGGCGCTGAATATGACCTTGAGACAGGAAAAGTGCGTTTTTTAGATAGCTAGTCAGTCTTAGATAACTAGCTAGTTAGGGCATACAGACGAACACACCTTGTTCATATTCTTACAAAACCCTATCAGTTATTCCGCCATTTTTTATTATGATAAGAGAACGACGCAAATTACGACAATCGTGATTTGCGTGTTTTTGCCTTTATTTTTTGAATTATATTAGGATAATTATGTCTACTTCATCTAACAACAATAACGACGCACTAGACCAACCTGCTAGCAGCGTTAATACTGATGGTGTTCAGCCAATCTCATCACAGACGACCGGTTTTACTTTTAACCACACCATGCTGCGTGTCAAAGACCCTGTTAAATCGCTAGCGTTTTACACTGGTGTCTTGGGCATGACCTTGCTTGCCGTTAAGAAGTTCCCTGACATGGGGTTTGACTTATACTTTTTGGCTAAATTGACCGAAAGCGAGCGCGAAAACTTGCCAACTGGCGATGATCTAGAAATTTTTGCTTTCCGTCAACGTGGTATTTTAGAGTTGACGCATAACTACGGCACCGAGACAAAAGCTGACTTTAGCTATCATGATGGCAACCAAGACCCTCAAGGCTTTGGGCATATCTGCTTTAGCGTACCGAACCTAGATGAAGCCATCGCTTGGTTTGATAAGAACGATGTTGAGTTCAAAAAACGTCCAGAAGATGGCAGTATGAAAAACATTGCCTTTATCAAAGATGTGGACGGCTACTGGATCGAAATCGTACAGGCCGATTTGATGGGCTAATTGTCAGAACGATAGCACCTATTAAGATAAGTGCGTTAATAGAAATAAATAGAATAAAGGAGTATCACCCAGATGCCTACCTCTGAGGCAGACACGACACTGAGTGCTGAGACAGCTGCGCAGTCTACGACAACGGATGGATTAACCTATCAAAGCATCCTTGGTTCGGCAAATGAGATATGGGTTGGCTTTGTTGAGCGCATTCCATATTTTGTCGCATCAATTATCGTTATCCTGATTTTTTGGTTTTTATCGATTGTCTTTAAAAAAATCGTTCACAAATTATTAGGCAGTCGTAGTCGGCATCAGAACTTGGTCAAGGTGTTTCAGCGGGTAGGCGGGGCGCTTATTTTCTTTATTGGTTTTATGATAGCGATGGTTATTGCGGTGCCGGGGTTCACTCCTGCTAAGTTGATTGGCGCGCTCGGTATTGGTTCCGTTGCTATCGGTTTTGCTTTTAAAGATATCTTTCAAAACTTGCTCTCTGGTATTTTGCTCCTGATTTCAGAGCCGTTTCGTATCGGTGATCAAATCGTTTCAGGCGACTATGAAGGAACGGTCGAAGATATCAAAATCCGTGCAACTACCATCAGGACTTATGATGGCAGACAAGTAGTGATTCCAAATTCAGATCTTTATACTTCAGCATTGACCGTCAATACCGCTTACAAGCAGCGCCGTCTGCAAGTCGCAGTTGGTATTGGTTATGAAGATGATATTGAAGCGGCCAAAGCTGAGATTATAAAAGCATTAGATAAGATAGAAAGCGTCTCGAAGAAAGCAACGCCAAGCGTGATTGCTACTGGTTTTGGTGGTTCGTCCATTGATCTAATGGTACGTTGGTTTATCGAAGATGGTACGCAAGCCAATAAGGTTGCCTCGATTCATCAAGTAATTGTAGGTATCAAAAACTCATTAGATGCAGCGGGCGTAAATATTCCATTCCCAATACGTACGATCGACTTGAGTGATCCTTCAGTGAGTGCAATCGTTAATAAGATGAATGAGCAGCAAGACATTGTGGACGTGAATAAAACAGTGGCAGAGTAGCGCGCTCGGTGAAATATTTAATTAGTTTCGAAACTTTGATTTCCACATTATTCAGAAAACTAAAAAACCGCCACATCAATTGATATGGCGGTTTTTTTATACGTATCTACTTGCTATAAATACAAAGCTTTATTCGTCTTTTGCTCTAAAGTCGGTATGGCATGATTTACAGCTTGCACCAACTTGTCCAAAGGCAGGCTTAACATCGTCCATGCTAGTGGCGTTTTGGGCGGCGGCGTTTAGCTCAGCAGTAACTTTTTGAAAGTTTTCAGCTTCAGCACTGAAGCCATCAGCATTAGACCAAACCGCTTCGGTAGCATTACCTACCGCTTCTGGGTCTTCAAAATGACTCCAAGGCTTGGCGGCATCTTCTGCCAAGAACGCTGCTTGCTCTTTAAATACGTCCGCATCAAATGTGTCAGGTGCTTTTGCCATATCACCCATGACGCCCATTGCGTCGCCCCAGTTTTTCATGGTGTCTTGACGCGCTTGCACATCAGGGTTAGATCCTGTTGAGGTGCTACAGGCCGTTAGACCCAGTGCAGCCGCCATCAAGGTAACGCTAAACAGAGATTTGAAAGATTTGTTGGTATGAACCTGTGCCATATGACTTACTCCTTTAAACTTGGCTAATAGTAAGCGCGATTACAAACGCTCGCTTTGTCGTAAAATATAGTTATACAAAATACTGCCTAAAATTCTTCTGAGCACAGTTGCTAATAAAGAACGTCTTCTATTGTAACGGTTATCTGCGCGTTGGGAATTATATAGTTGTTATATCCTCGTAATATTTTAAATAAGCATACCTTAACTTGGTTGTTACTGCTTATGGTTGGTTACGGTGATTACATGGTAGTTATACAGTGTATTCTTTACGATAACGACGTGAGAAGCAACGTGAGAATGGCTCATTTGGATGGTACTGACAATAAAAAAGCCAGCAATAGTAGCTGACCTTTTTAATATTTTCCAAAAATATGAGTATTGCAATATTTACGAAAACTACAGTGCCAACCAATCACGCGGTTTTAGATAGTAATCGGTCAACTCAAATTCAGGCGTTCCTTCAGCAGGCTCAAAACGATAATGCCAGCTGGCAAGCGGCGGCATACTGACTAGAATTGACTCGATACGTCCGTTGCTCTGTAGTCCAAATAGCGTTCCACGATCATAGACCAGATTGTATTCGACGTAGCGGCCACGGCGATAGAGCTGAAACTCGCGCTGCGCTTCAGTATAAGGCGTATTTTTACGTTGTTCAAAAATCGGCATGATACCGTCAAGATAACCGTTGCCAACTTCTTTCATAAAGTTAAAGCAGGTCTCGAAGTCCCAGCCGCGACTTTCGGTACTGACGTCATCATAAAACAAGCCGCCAATACCGCGCTGCTCATCACGATGGCGCAGATGGAAATACTCATCACACCACTGTTTGAAATCAGCGTAGATATTGTCCCCAAAAGGCGCACATAGATCATGACAAACTTGATGCCAGTGTACACAATCAGCAAGTACCGGATAGAATGGCGTTAAGTCAAAACCACCGCCAAACCACCAGATAGGAGCTTCGCCTTCCGCTTCTGCTACGAATAAACGCACATTGGCATGGCTCGTAGGCACGTTTGGATTTCTGGGATGGACAACCAGTGACACGCCCATTGCTTGAGCTTTGCGTCCAGCGATATTAGGGTGACGCGCGGTAGCAGAGGCGGGAAGGTTATGTACATGAATATGGCTAAACATGACGCCCGCTTTTTCTATGACTTCACCATCTGCCAATACGCATGACCGACCGCCGCCGCCTTCAGGACGTTCCCAGTCATCAGGAACAAAGGTCGCATACTCGTTGTTATTAGTACTGCCGTCACGCTCTTGTGCTTCTAGCGATTCACAGATGCGCGCCTGTAAATCAACCAAAAACTCACGCACTCGCATGATGTCTTTATTGGTTGGCGTCGTCACTGATGCTACCGTTGATAAGTCTGTTTCGTTATTTGTATTTGTAATACTCATAAGATATCTATTTATTCAGGTGTATGGCGGTATTAAGGTCTGTATCGAGAGAAGCGTCTATATCAAGATTGATATTTTTATCAAACAAGTGGCCCATGCGATCACGTTTGGTTGCTAGATATTCCGCATTCATATCATTGACACCGACCAACAATGGCACCCGTTCGACAACATCAATACCATGCTCAGTCAGATAAGCGACTTTGTTTGGATTATTGGTGATGAGCCTGACAGCATCGACCCCGACATGGGCAAGCATCGGACCACACATATCATAGATACGCGCATCAGCAGGCAAGCCCAACATTAGATTAGCATCCAACGTATCATGCCCTTGATCTTGGAGGGCATACGCACGAATCTTATTGGTCAAACCAATACCGCGGCCTTCTTGACGCAAATACAAAATTGCACCGCAACCTGACTCTTGGATAGCTTGCATAGCAGTATTGAGCTGTGGACCGCAGTCGCATTTCAATGAGCTAAACGCGTCGCCTGTCAGACATTCAGAATGAATGCGAATGAGCGGCACTTGCTTCGCTATCGATTCGTTCTTTTGGTTCAATATCATGTCGTCTGAGGGTTGGCTAGCCATGACATCTGTCTGTTGATCGACCACAGCTAGACCAACGGTCAGCATGACATGCTCTTGACCTTCGCTATTTTCAAAGATATGAATATCAAACTCGCCGTGACGAGTGGGTAATTTGGCACTAGTGATAAATTGATATGACATTGCTGTCCTACATAAGCCTAAAGTCGTGGCGGTGAAAAGTATGTTGTTGCTGTTTGAGATGAGCGCTGTTAGAGCTGGTTACTGTTCGAGATAACTACTGTTTTCGAAATAACTATTAGTTAAGATGAGCATGTCACCTAAACTTTCCTGCTAAGATTAAAATGATACCAGTATAACCTGTTCATAAAGACAGCGTGCTCATTGTATTTTTTATAAAAACACACAAAGTTCACAGACGACGCACGATGATTAAAGCGACAATTAAAAAAAAATGCTATTATGCCATACTATTTTGACGGATACAGTGACAAGTCTTTACCCTTACATTACTATGTCGTCACTAACATCCGCTATTGATGCAAAATAATAGGGCATAATGTCACCCTTCAGTTGTCAATAGTATGAAAGCATCAATATTTTAATATCAAAACGTTGGTATTGACGCGCAGTCTATTGTGCTAGCGTGTCTACTGTCGTAAGTAGCGCAGCTATACAAATACGAAAGTTGCATGAATAATTATATGGTCGATTACATCAATAATGATGTAGGTATTATTGACGTCTTTTGATTATAGTCATCGCTATATTTTAAAGACACGTCTTGTCAGCAGATTGGTAGGTATCGTACGGTTTATGCAGCAGTCACCTCATTCTCCAAAGTCTCAGTCCCTATCTACATCAGTGCTGGATTCTGCTGCTCAGCTATCGAGCTTACAGCAGACCTATACTGTGATTCCACGTGTGCGTCCTCATACGCCATTGCTTGATGCAATTGATACACCCACTGACCTCAGCACGCTTTCGGCTGCCAAGCTTATTACGTTGGCTGATGAATTGCGCCTTTTTCTATTGTATTCAGCTGGTCAAAGCGGTGGGCATTTTGGTGCCAATTTGGGCGTGGTTGAGCTGACCATAGTATTGCATTATTTGTTAGAGACGCCGCAAGACCAAATTGTCTGGGATGTAGGTCATCAAGCCTATGCTCATAAAGTACTGACAGGTCGCCGTGAGCAGCTAGGTACTATCAGATCTAAAGACGGTTTGACAGCATTTCCTGAGCGCGCAGAATCTGTCTACGATACATTTGGCGTTGGGCATTCATCGACCTCTATTTCAGCTGGTCTGGGTATGAGTCTCGCACTGCGCTATCAGGGCCGCGAGCAAACGGTTGCTTGCATCATTGGTGATGGTGCGATGACAGGTGGTATGGCATTTGAGGCCATGAATGACGCAGTACAACAAGATGCTGATTTGCTAGTCATTCTAAACGATAATGATATGTCGATATCTTGCTCTATTGGCGGATTTTCACGACATTTAGCAATGCTTTGGGAGTCAGGTTATCAAGTAGATATCTCTGAGTTAGGTGAGCCAGTACTCTGCCACCGTCCTGATATGCAAGCGTTCGATCGCCGCAAACGTCATAAAGAGATGCGTGATGTTCCGCAGCTAGAAGACAACTTATTCAAAGCGATTGGTTTTACCTATTTTGGTCCATTTGATGGGCATGATATTCCTGAGCTACTGCGCGTATTATCACTGGCGAAGCAAGTAAAAGGCCCAGTATTAGTGCATATCTATACCACTAAAGGTAAAGGCTTTGCACCAGCAGAGTTAGACCCGGTGGGCTATCATGCAATCAGTAAATTGCCTGTCGAAGATAACGAAGCAAAAACCAACGCAGCTAATACTTCAATAGTAAAGGCTTCAAAAGATAAGCCAGCGTTAAAATATTCGCAAGTGTTTGGCCAGTTCTTATGTGATAAAGCGGCCGAAGACGATAAGCTACTAGCTGTCACACCTGCCATGGAAGAAGGCTCAGGGATGACGGACTTTGCTCGTCACTTTCCAGAGCGCTTTTTTGATGTGGCCATTGCTGAGCAACATGCTGTCACGCTAGCGGCTGGGATGGCAACTCAAGGCGTCAAACCTATTGTCGCGATTTATTCAACGTTCTTGCAGCGTGGATATGATCAGCTGATTCATGACGTGGCTCTACAGAATCTCGATGTTATGTTTGCTATTGACCGAGCGGGCCTAGTCGGTGAAGACGGTGCCACGCATGCTGGCGTGTTTGATTTTGGATTCTTGCGTTGTGTACCTAATATGGTGATTGCAGCGCCAAAAGATGAGAACGAATGCTACCATTTGCTCAATACTTGCTATGAGTATCCAGGCTGCACGGCGGTACGTTATCCGCGTGGTACGGGTACAGGTGCTGATATTGAGCAGCCCGCCCAAACTTATAAAGTTGGTGAAGCGGTTGTCGAGTCAGTATTAGGTAAAGCTGATGCACCTTACAAATTGGCACTATTGGCCTTTGGTACGATGGTAGCAACTGCTCAGCAAGCCGCAGAAAGCCTAACAAATAACGATGCAGTGTTAGATTGCCAAATACAGGTAGTCAATATGCGCTGGGTAAAACCGCTCGATACAGTAATGCTTGAGACGTTATTAGCACAAGGGGTTACTCATATAGCAAGCCTAGAAGAGCACATGATTATGGGCGGCGCAGGTAGTGCAGTGAATGAGTATTTACTCAATGAGTCGGCAGCCTTTAAGCAAAGTCGTCCAGCTATTGCTAATATCGGTATTCCTGATCGTTTTATTGCACATGGCTCTCAAGCAGAGCAATTGGCTGACTGTGGTTTAGATATCGAAGGCGTAATTAAACAGCTTAAAATACTTTTATCGTAAGCGTTACAATATTATTTTAAAAAATTAATGCGCTAAAAGTGCGTTAATTAAAACCGATATAAGCTCCTTCAACAGAGCAAACGCCTGCTAGCCGTAGGTGCTAACTTTTTTACAACTTGCGCAGTTTAGATGAACGCCAAAGTACTGGCTTGGTCAGCGTGACGGTTTTTTCGTTTTTATCGAACAATTTTAGTATAATGCGGGTGTCTTTTATAAGTTTTCGTTTATAAAAGACACGTTTTTAATCGCATAGATGTGGTGTGATGCGGCGGCTGTTTGGCATGTTGTGGGCACAGAGTTAGTCTTATTTTTTATATTCATTCATCAAGCAAATAGGTTATTTATGGAACCCATGGTCGTCATCGCAGCGCGTACTGCTGAAAAAGTTGGTAAAGAGATTTTATATGCGCATCAAAACCGCCACAAAATCGAGTTAGATATTGAGTCTAAAGGACTTGATGGTCTGGTTACCCGCATTGATCGCTTTAGCGAAGAGCTCACTATTGAGACGCTAAAAGCCAGCTATCCTAATCATTCATTTTTGGGTGAAGAGTTTGGTATGCAAGAAGGTCGCGGCGAAGATGCTGACTGGTGCTGGATTATCGATCCACTAGACGGCACTAAGAACTTCGTTCATGGTGTACCGCAGTTCTGCGTATCCATCGCAGTCCAGCATAAAGGTGTTACCCAACATGGTGTGGTCTATGATCCAGTACGTGATGAGATGTTCTCAGCGAGCCGTGGTAAAGGCGCGCGCTTGAACAATCGCCGTATGCAAGTGAGCGAGCGTAAAACCATTGATGGCGGTTTCTTTACGACAGGACATCCGCTTGAGCGTAAGCGCAATGGCGAAGTTATCTCTTATGCTAAACAGCACTTTGAGAGCTTACAGAAGATATCTGAGGCAGGTGGTCAGGTACGTCGTATGGGTTCAGCTGCGCTTGATTTGTGCTATGTTGCTGCTGGTCGTTTTGACGGTTATTTTGAGATGTCTATCAAGCCTTGGGACATCGCTGCGGGCGAGCTTATCGTAACTGAAGCACGCGGTGTGGTGGTTGATCATACTGGCGCGCACAACTCTATGACATCAGGCTCTATCTTCGCTTGTAATGTGAAATTGCTCAAGCCATTAATGCAAACAGTTGTACCAATCTGGGGTGACGCAATCTAAACGTTAACCTCGTTGGTATTAACGTTTAGCGCCTAGATATAGTTAATATTTAGATTGAGTATGAATGAAAAAAGCTGGTTCCATTATGGAGCCAGCTTTTTTGTTTTATCATTACCCTTATTGTCAGCTTTATCTTCGACAGTAATGCCTTTGAATGCTAACTCTTTACTGGTAGTTTCTAGCAGCTGCAACTCTTCTTCTATCAGCATCAGCATATCTTGTACGCGAGGTAATGCCTTGCTACAAGCGGTAATGCCAAACTCAATCTTATCCAGATAACTGGCTAAGGTGATATTCATCGCTTGACCATTAAAGACGATAGAAGCAGGGTACAGCGATTGCAGACGTGCGCCATTCCAGTACAGCGGTTTTTCAGAACCAGGTACGTTAGAGATAATCAGGTTAAATGCCTGCTTTCTAGGAAACAGTCCTGTCGCCAAATTAATGCCTTGCCACGCGTATGAGACAATACTGTAGTTAATGACCTGCGCTTGGTTCATGCGGCGAAAGCGACGTTTGCCGTTATTCATACTACGATGGATAAGCTCTATTCTGCGCAGTGGATTGTCCAAATGCGTACCCAAGTTTGCCAGTACAAATGACAGCTGGTTGCCCGAGATACTATTATCTGTACGCAGGGACATTGGTACAAACGCAATTAATGGTTTGCTTGGTAGCGAATCCATTGAGATTAGGTAACGGCGAATAGCACCTGCACAGACCGCCAGTACCACATCGTTTCTGCTAATTTTGAGCCTTTCAGCAATATCGTTAAACCTTTTTATATCATAAGATTGTGCAGCTATACGCCGTGAGGCTGATATACGTTTATTCAAGATACTCATCGGTGCGTCAAAAGTACCGACGTACCCTTCATCACCGTAGTTTTTTACATTATCTAGCAGTTCTGTAAATACAGGTTTGATGGTAGATATCTGCTCTTTTATGATGCCCCTGATAGATCGTTCGGCAGGTAATATAGCGTTTACTTGGTTGCGATGGCGTGCCATCAGCGACCAGACAGGGAGAGTAACTGGTTCGGTTGGCGATTGTGATAAAGATTTTTGAACCAAACGCATCGCTGCAATGCCATCAACCAAAGAGTGATGAATCTTAAAATACCACGCAAAACGTTCAGGTCCACCTTCGACTTCTGGCTGGATACCTTCGATGACGTGACATTCCCACAAAGGCATGGCGCGATCTAATAAACGTCCATGTTCTCTTGAGACGTACATCAATAGTTCACGTACGCGCCCAGGACTTGGTAGCGCAACATGATGCAGATGATGCTCGACATCAAAATCTTTGTCTTTTTTCCAAAAGGCTAAATGCTCAAGCACCTGATTAAAAGGAAAGCTGGGCGGCACATCAGACTCTTGCATTTGTTTTACCAATTGATAGACAAAATCGCTATCCGCATTGTCTGGTAATTCAAATACAAACAGTCCACCAACGTGCATGGGCTGTTTACGCGACTCAAGAAGTAGAAACAACTGGTCGACTGCTGTGAGAAGTCGCATAATAAATCCTTTTATGACGATAAGTGTTATGTGAAAATTATAATAAGTAGATATTCAATCAAATAACATTTTTTATTATTTTATAGAGCGTGTTAAGCAATCAACCATAGCACTGACAGCACTATACGTAAATACTCAATACGCTCTATTATGACATGTCATTTATGCTTCAATTTATTGAAAGAAATACCCAGTTTGTGGTGAGCTGGCAGTAGCCATCTTACGCATTGGCATACGACCTGCCAAAAACGCAGCGCGACCTGCCCACATAGCATGTTTCATTGCATGTGCCATCATTACTGGGTTTTGTGCATTAGCAATGGCTGAGTTCATCAGTACGCCATCACAGCCAAGCTCCATCGCAAGTGCAGCATCAGACGCAGTACCGACACCAGCATCAACCAATACGGGTACTTTAGCGTTTTCGATTATTAAGCTAAGCGTATGACGATTGAGTAGACCAAGCCCAGACCCAATCAAGCTGCCAAGCGGCATAATAGCGACACAGCCCATGCTCTGTCTCTTATACACATCTCCGAGCCCACGAGACGGACTCCTATCTCGT
>CAJXUF010000080.1 GCA_913061175.1 uncultured Psychrobacter sp. | reverse complement strand
AGCGTCAGATGTGTATAAGAGACAGCAATAGATGCATCACCGCATGCTCGACACCACCGACGTATTGATCGACAGGCAACCATTTGTTAGCAGCAGACTTGTTGACCATGTTTTGTGCGTCATTTGGGCTAGCAAAACGTGCGTAGTACCAGCTAGATTCTACAAAGGTATCAAAGGTATCGGTCTCACGCTCAGCAGGGTTGCCACATTTAGGACAAGTGGTATTGACAAACTCTGGGATGTTCTTGAGTGGGTTACCTCGACCATCAGGTACGACGTCGGTTGGCAACACAACTGGTAGGTCTTGCTCTTCAACAGGCACCGTACCACAATGCTCACAGTTGATCATTGGGATAGGGCAACCCCAATAGCGCTGGCGAGACACACCCCAATCACGTAGGCGATACTGGATCTTTTTCTTAGCCAGCTCTTTTGGCTCAAGCTTGGCAAGCATTGCTTCGAATGCTTGCTCAAAGTCTAGACCATCAAACTCACCTGAATTAACTAAGGTATTGCGCTCGGTATAAGCAAAATTGACCTCACTATCGTTCGCTTTGGCATCTGCTTTTAGCTCATCAAAGTAACCTTCAGGCACATTGATGACTTGCTTAATTGGTAGGTTGTACTTCACCGCAAATTCGTAATCGCGCTCATCGTGAGCAGGTACTGCCATGACTGCGCCTGAGCCGTAGCTCATCAGTACGTAGTTGGCAACCCAAACTGGGACTTCTTCACCAGTCAGAGGATGCGTCACAGTGAGGCCTGTATCCATACCGATTTTTTCGGCCTTGGCCAAATCCGCTTCAGCGACTGAGCCTTTTTTGCACAGGGCGCAGAATTGGGCGATTGCGTCATCTTGCTCAGAGGCATACTGTGCAAGTGGATGCTCTGCGGCCACGGCAACATAAGTCACACCCATCAAGGTGTCAGGACGAGTAGTGAACACATCTAAGGTGTTTTCTTCACCAGCAAGCTCATAAGGGAAGTGGACTTCCATACCAGCACTACGACCAATCCAGTTGCGCTGCATAGTCAGTACTTCAGATGGCCAATGACCTTCTAGCTGATCCAAATCATCCAACAGCTCATCAGCATAGTCAGTGATGTTGAAGTAGTACATTGGGATGTCGCGTTTTTCGACTGCAGCACCACTACGCCAGCCTTTACCATCGATGACTTGCTCGTTTGCTAAGACGGTATTGTCAACAGGATCCCAGTTGACCGTCGATAGCTTTTTGTAGACTAGGCCTTTTTTGTACAATTGCAAGAATAACCACTGCTCCCACTGATAATACTCAGGGCTACAAGTGGCAAATTCACGTGACCAGTCAATAGACAAGCCTAGCAATTTAAGCTGTGCACGCATACTGTCAATATTGGCAAATGTCCATGCTGCAGGCGGCGTTTGGTTAGCAATCGCTGCGTTTTCCGCTGGCAGGCCAAAACCATCCCAACCCATTGGCTGCATGACTTCATAGCCTTTGAGGCGATAATAACGGCTCAATACGTCAGAAATCGTATAGTTACGGACGTGGCCCATATGCAGCTTGCCACTTGGATAAGGGAACATCGACAGCATGTAACGACTCGGCTTATCGCTTGGCTCGTTACTTACTTCAAAGCGCTTGTCAGTTGCCCACTTGGTCTGCTGCGCGGCTTCTATCGCTTGTGGGTTATAATAATTGTTTTCTGTTTGGTCTGCTGTCACGGCGTTGCTCATAGTCGGCTCGAAATTGGTTGATACTGATTTGTTTAATACGGATCAAAATAGGTGGAATTTGACAATGCCATAGCATAGCGTAATTTGGCGAAAATTGCGATTGATTGTGACGTTGTTATAGTTGAAGATAGGTGCTTAGTCTTTATAAACA
Organism: uncultured Psychrobacter sp.; assembly: GCA_913061175.1. Lineage (GTDB taxonomy): Bacteria > Pseudomonadota > Gammaproteobacteria > Pseudomonadales > Moraxellaceae > Psychrobacter. The sequence continues at coordinate 10,565 of CAJXUF010000080.1, read as the reverse complement.
GATGTTCTATTAATCACCTAATACAGTAGACGCAATATGAGTGAAGTTATTCTTAAGCAACCTGTCAGTGTACTTAATCGTAACGTTAAGTTCGATATCAAAGATTTTTTTATTCAGGCATCCAAAACTGCTGTTCAAGCTACTGCTCAAGGGGCAACTGGAAACTTAATAGGTAGTGCAGCGACGATTGTTAAAGGTATATTTGATATATCTAAGACTACAGAGCTTGAGTTAAAGGTTGAAGAGTTAGCATGGTTGCTTATTGCCCGTTCTCTAACTCAGGCTATCACTGAGATGCTAACTAGCGATCAGGATTTATTCGGTAGTAATATTGATGAAGCGGCGATAGCAAATGTCGCTGCTAAGATAGAAGATAAAATTAATGAGTCAGAAATTTCTATAGATAATGATTTTTTTGAAGCGCCTCATTACTTAGTTCTATTAGATGATTTGGAAATTGCTTTAATTGAATGGTTCCAGCAATTAGGACTTGATGAAGCCAAAGCCAAATCAACTTATGAGCGTTTAAAAGGTCAGTTTACTTTTTCACTTGATAAAGAATGGGTAACTAACGCTTCACAATATACCTCAATTATAGATCAATTAAATACGCCATTTACTAAGGCTACTGTTAAGCAAAGAAGCATTAGACAGTATCATTCGTGGCTGCAGCAACAAGTCAATGAGCGTATGTTTGATGAGGCATTTGGATTAAGGCAGATATATGTACCTCTACGTGCATACTACGAAGTGCGTAATCAGTCTACTGATAATGAGGAGCAAGAAATAATAAGTTCTGAAGAGAACATTATTATTAATTCAAGAGCTCAGCAAAACATTAGCAAAAAAGTATGTGATTTATATAGTGAAATTAGTGATTGGCTTTCTACTTATCAAGAAAGTGATACTCTACGTATTATCAGTGGTGGACCTGGATCAGGTAAATCTTCATTTGCAAAAATTTTGGCAGCTAAACTAGCAGAAAAGTCAGGTCAAGCAGTCCTGTTTATTCCTTTACACCGTTTCAGGCTTGATGATTATCTGTTAGAAGCGGTCAGGAAGTTCGTCTCTATTAATCCCATACTAATGAATACTGATCTGACTAATGAGTATGACTTATTACTTATATTTGACGGTCTAGATGAGTTATCTATGCAAAGTGGCAGTAATGCGAAAGAAGCTGCAAGTAGCTTTATAGAAGAAGTAAAGGTCGCGCTAAGAGATCAGAGTTCTTTACGCTGGAAGGCTATCATTACTGGTCGCGAGTTGTCAGTACAATCACAAAAAAGTCAGCTCAAAAAAGAAAAAATCGTACTACATTTATTACCATACTTTATCAGTGATGATGAAAGGGAAGAGTTTGATGATTCAGAAGGGTTGTTAATAGAGGATCAGCGTAATAACTGGTGGCAAAAGCTTGCTGAATTAAAAGGGTTGGAGTTTGACAGTCTACCAAATGAGTTAGCGACAGAACATCTGGAACCTATTACGACAGAGCCACTACTTAATTATCTCGTATCACTGAGCTACTTAAGACAAGATGTTACTTTTACAGAAGATACCAACCTGAATCAAATATATGCAGATTTACTAGACTCAGTTCACGAAAGAAAATATACAGCTACCGGTATTCATAAAAGTTTAAATGACATGGATAAAGACAATTTTATCCGAATATTACAAGAAATTGCTTTGGCAGTTTGGCATGAAAATGGACGTACTGCTACTGTTGATCAAATAAAAAAGCAGTGTGAAGTTGCTAATATAGTTAGTTATTTCGGAGAATTTTCTAATGATATGAAATCTGGTGTCACTCGGTTGTTGATGGCATTCTATTTTAGAGAGTTTGGAAATAATCAAGGTGACAAGACTTTTGAGTTCACGCACAAAAGCTTCGGAGAGTATCTGACAGCAAAAAGAATTATGCTAGAACTAGAAATAATGTTAGAAGAAGTTGAGCGTAGTAGGAAGCGTGCAGGTACTGGATGGACAGTTGAAGAGGCATTTGAGAAGTGGATAAGAGTTTGTGGACCTCAGTACATTTCATATGAATTGCAAAGATTCATAGAAGGTGAATTCGACATATTATTACTAGAAAACCATGGACTTAAAACTATAGAGAATTATCAACAATTAATAATTGAAATGATAAAAATGGCTGTAAATGGCGAATCACCTGTTAAAAGGTTGAACTTGAATAATTTTAAGGAGGATTTAAATTATAGCCGTAATTCTGAGAGTGCTATGATAATAATTCATTCTATATGTGCTAAAAAAATAGAGAAAACTTTTAAAGATATTAATTTTGATAATACACTTAGTTTCGATCAATGGCTGCATAGAATAAATTATAGAATAGGAGCACAACTCAATAATTTAGATCTTAGCGGTTGTAATTTACGTAATGTTTTTCTGGACTGTAGTTTTAATTCAGCAATACTAGATGATGCTAATTTAGTTTTTTCCAGTCTATACCTGTCAACATTTAAAGGTACAAGCCTTGAAAATGCAAATCTATATAGTGTGGATTTAGAAGATACAAATTTCGAAGGTGCAAATTTAAAAAATGCAAAACTTGGAGGGTCTTCACTCAAGAATGCTAATCTAAAGAATGCTAATATTGATGGCACAGAATTTACCCATGCTAATCTTGAAAATGCCAATTTTGAAGGCACGAACTATGAAAAAGCAATCTTCACAGGGGCAAATTTAAAAGGCACCATTTTAGAAGATTTATACACATCAGAAGAAAAATCAGAGGAAGAAGAATGACCATCACCATTTACGGCATCAAGTCTTGCAGCACCATGAAAAAAGTGTTTACTAAGCTGGATGAGCTAGGCGTCAGCTACGAGTTTCACGATTATAAAAAACAAGGCATCAACAAAGAGGCGGTACAGCGCTGGGTGAGTGAGCTGGGCATTGATAGAGTGCTTAATAAACGCGGTACAACATGGCGCAAACTAGAGGATAGCCAAAAACAAGCCGCTGATGACAATGTAGATGCCGCGATAGATTTACTCGTAGAAAATACCAGCATGATTAAACGTCCGATGGTAGAAGGTCAGCTGGCAGATAAAGATCAGTCAATTCTATTATGTGGTTTTGATGAAGCGGAGTTTGAGACGGCTTTTTCGTAGAGAGGTGATTTTCTATTTATTATTCTACGCAACCAGCAATCAAGTATTTCTACTCTAAAAGCCTAACAGTTTAAAAAAACGCAAAAGAGCCCAAGCTAATGCAAAGCTCGGGCTCTTTTTTATTGATAGCTGATAATAGGCACATTTTGTGAGTCTAATTATGCATCTATCTCACGGCTGATTAGGGTGCCAACGCCTTCATTAGTGAAAATCTCCAACAAGGTCGCGTGGGGTACACGGCCATCGACGATAACGGCACTTTTGACGCCGCTACGTACCGCATCAAGTGCGCACTGAATTTTGGGAATCATGCCGCCTGAGATAGTGCCATCTTCGATTAAGCTATCGACTTTCTTTGGCGTGAGTCCAGTCACCACTTCGCCGTCACGTCCCAATACGCCTTTGATATTAGTTAATAGCATTAGTTTCTCTGCTTGTAAAAACTCTGCCACTTTACCTGCGACCAAATCTGCATTGATGTTATAAGTATTGCCTTCAGCGTCAACGCCAAGTGGCGCGATTACAGGGATAAAATCAGAGGCAATCAACATGTTAATTACATCTTTATTGACACTGACCACATTACCGACGAATCCTAAATCAACTGGTACAGCGATACCGTCTGCGCCAATTTTTTCCATCATCAGTTTTTTGGCTTGAATCAAATTGGCATCTTTACCTGTAAGACCAATCGCGCGACCGCCATGTTTATTAATCAGGCTAACAATCGATTTATTGACGCTACCGCCCAAGACCATCTCTACGATATCCATGGTGCTTTTGTCAGTGACGCGCATCCCATCGATACGATCTGATTGACGACCGAGCTCTTTTAGGAGGTTGTCAACTTGCGGGCCGCCACCATGTACGACTACTGGATGCATACCGACGGTTTTTAGCAAAACAATATCACGAGCAAATGAGCTCTCAAGCTCAGGGTCGGTCATGGCGTTGCCGCCGTATTTTACGACGATGAGTTTATCAACAAAACGCTGGATATAGGGCAGAGCAGTGGTCAATACTTCAGCGGTGTTTTTGGCATCATCTAAATTAAGCGTCATTACAAACTCCTAAGGGCCGGTTTTAAATTGGTTGTTTTTCTACTATGTCTAATGAGACAGTTATATGTTTTATGAGGCTACTCCGCGGGAATAGCAAGAATCTGTTCTGCTAGCGCTGCATTAAATGGTCGGCATAAAGCGGCAAATGTCGCCTGAATATCTTTTAGGTCATCTATACTGTCACCTGCAAAGCGCGCGGTCAGGCTATTGCTGGTATTTGATTGGCGCAGTACGCCAAAGCCATGCGCAAAATCTAAGCGCACACCATCGATACAGCTCAGCTTGGTTCCTACAGGTAATAATTCATGCGTCTGTTTTAATGCTATTTGCGCCTTCGCAGTAGCGCAGGTACACACTGATGACTTGCATGTTGTGGCAGGCAGGCAAGTATCTTTTAATTGCTGATTAGATGAAGAATCAGTATGAGTAGACATATCTACTAGATACTGCAAGTAATGGCAAAATCTCGTTAGTTGCTCTACGAGAGAGCAGTCGGTAGTAGCTGTTTTCGGCATTGGCAAATAATGGTCAGCAGTACTGACTATAGTGGGTAAGCTTTGGATGATATCTGATAGTGGTTTTTTATCATTAATGTCATTATGAGGTTGGTCAAGCCAATGCAGCAACCGTAATGCAGCATACATCGCATCATCGTAGGGAATAAAGCGGCTGTCATTAAAGATGAAATGTCCTGATAATTCACCAGCGAAGACAATCTGATTGTCAGGATGCTGTACCTGTTGGCGCATAAAGCTGCTGCCAGTCTTGCTAATCACAGGTGTAGTACCAAGCTCAGATAACAGTCTTGGTAAATGATGGGCGCACTTAATATCGAAAAGAACTTCAGATGCTAATAAAGAGTTGCTCAAGGAGTTAGGATGTTCAGTAATAGCAATACGTGCCAATAAATAGAGCAAATGATCGGGCGTAACTATCTTGCCGTTGTTATCAACGACCATTAAACGATCGCCATCGCCATCAAAAGCCAAGCCTATATCTGCTGCGTGCAAAACAACGGCTCGCTGCAATTCGTTTAGGCGGTTTGGTTCGGTGGGGTCTGGATTACCAAGAGGGAAATTACCATCAGGTATGTCATTGAGAAAAATGACCTGTTGGCAAAAACGTTCAAACAGGCACCGAGCAATGCTCCCAGTTGCGCCATGCATACAGTCAATGACTATGACCAAATCAAGTTTATAAGCGCTTTTCTGATTGGCTGCAGTTGCCGAGTGAGTATGTTGAAATAATTGTTCAAATACCTGCTCAATAGCATTGATATAAACGCTTGCTACTTGATCAGTAGGTAGTTGCTCAAGCAAATCTATTGGTAATTTTGAGTCGTAGTTATTATCAATGTTTTCTGAATGCAAGATAGGATTGTTAGCTTGATTATCGGGATAAGAGTGACGATCATGACTGGTCGTTAGCTGATGATAGAGCGTCTGTATCTCGGAGCTACTAGGGGACTTGTTATTCACCAACCATTTGATGCCTAGTATGTCTTTAGCAGAATGGCTCGCTGTTGCAACTATGCCATGACCTTGATATTGCATTGCCCAAAATGCCATCATCGGCGTGGTAACCAGACCTAATTGGATTACGCGTAAACCCTGCTGAGCTAGTACAGTAGAGAGCGTACGTGCAATAGCCTCACTACCAATGCGCATATCATAACCAATAACGACAACATTCTGCTTAGTATCAACAGAGGCATTAGCATTGTTGTTTTGAGTCGGTTGGCTATCTTGGGCATTGTAGAGAGTAGCAAAAGCATTGCCTAACGCTTGTATAAAACTGCTAGTAAAATACTGGTTGGTACCACGAATATCATAAGCACGGAATAAGGATTGCTGCGCCGCAAAAGGTGGCATTGCTTACTCTCCTTATAACCATGATAGATGTTCAATGATAAATAAAAATGAATAGTGCAAGGTTTTAGATATAGTTTAAGCAAGATCCTAAACGCTATCTAAAAAGTTGTCAGAAAAATTGACCAACAAAATAGCTACTACTGACGACCTGAATGTCCAAACCCACCTGCACCGCGTACGCTTTCATCACTGAACTCTGCAACCACTTCAAACTCAGGACGGGCAACAGGTACCACGATGTACTGTGCCATACGCTCAGCTGGATTAAGAACAAAATCTTCGCTACTGCGGTTCCAAATACTAACCATCAGCTCGCCTTGATAATCGGCATCGATTAACCCAACCAAGTTACCCAAGACGATACCGTGCTTATGGCCAAGACCTGAACGCGGTAAAATCATACCTGCATAATTAGGATCTTGAATATAAACCGCAAGGCCTGTGCCAATTAAATGGGTTTCACCTGCTCTAATCGTTAATGGCTCATCGATGCAAGCACGCAAGTCAATACCTGCACTGCCATCGGTGGCACGAGTTGGTAGAGAAAATGCTTCGTCTTCAGTAATTTTAGGGTTTACCACTTTAACTTGTACAGCTTGCATAACACACTCACTTAACGATTTGATGGTTTTTAAATTATGATTTCAAACTATGACTTTGAACTATGGTTTTAAATAAATCTTATTCGACATTTTTATATAAATAACAATTCTATATTTTAATTATTCAGCAATTCAGCAATTCAGCAATTCAGCAATTCAGCAATTCAGCAATTCAGCAATCAACTAGAGTATCAATACGCTGGCCAATCCTAAAAAGGACATAAAGCCGACGATATCCGTGACAGTCGTTAGGATAACCGAAGCAGATAGAGCAGGGTCGATATTCATTCTTTTTAGCATCAACGGTATGCTGATCCCCGAGACGTTAGCTGCAGTCATGTTGATTGCAATGGCAAAACCGATGACGGCACTGATCTTAATATCATGAAACCATAACTGAGCAATAAACGCCATAATTATCGCCCAGATGATACCGTTTATCGCACCCACCCACAGCTCTTTATTCAACAGCCAGACACGGTTAGAACCACCGATTTGACCCATCGCCATACCGCGGATAACGACCGTTAGCGTTTGCGAGCCAGCAATACCGCCCATACTAGCGACCACTGGCATCAATATCGCTAGTGCCACGACTTGTGCCAATACTTCTTCGAACTGTCCAATCACTGCTGCGGCCAATAGGGCGGTACATAAATTGATACCTAGCCAAACGCTACGGCTTTTGGCGCTGGTTAGGATAGGGGCAAACAGCTCTTCATCTTGGCTAACACCAGCGAGGTTTTTCATGGTGCTGTCGACATCATCTTGGATAATCTCCATGATGTCCTCACCGTTTAGTTGACCAACCAGCTCGCCATGGCTATTGATTACAGGCGCAAAACGAATATCCTCTGAACGAAAAATCGCGGCAGCATCTTGGATATCCAAGCGATCATTAATCGTAATAGCAGTATCAATCAGCTCCGAGACCAAGGTGTTTTGTCTATGCTTAATTAAGTCTACTAGACTGAGTAGGCCTAGCAATTGTTGGCTTTGATCAACAACGAGCAGCTCTTGGCTCTCGTCATCGAGCAGGTCGTCGTTTTCACGCAGCCACTCTTGTACATCCGCCAAATAGATATCATCCCTTATCTGGATAATATCTGGATCCATATAGCTACCCACTTCCCAGTCAGCATAGGTATCAAGCTTATTGACTTGGACCCGCGTCTCTTCGTCCAGCGTTGCCATGACTGAGGTACGTACGCTCTCAGTGACAGTGTCCAAAATCTCAGAGATATCTTGAGCATCAAGGTCTTGGGTAAACAAGGAGATTTCTTGAGAAGAAATGTTCTCCATTAATGGTTGGCGTGTATCGACATCTAGCTCGGCAAGCACTTCACCTTTGATGTGCTCTGGCACCTGCGCCCAAATCAACAGACGGTTTTGAGTTGGGAAGGACTCTAGTAGGTTGGCAATCTCGTATTCGGACTGCTTTTCCAAAAACTCCGTAATGGCCTCGTATGCTTTATTAGCAACCAACCCCTGCAGATACAGAAGCTTATATTCGGCACTATATTCAGCCGAATTATAGTCTCCTGACAGCATGGCAGTTCGTTCCTGATTTGGCATCGGGGTAGGCATAAGTGTTCCAAATTTTTACAGTCAATTTTTTACAGTATATAAAGAGCAATAATAATGACGATTATAACAATCGCCTTTTGCGCAGTCTAAAGCGTGTTCTCTTGAGCGTTTTACTTAAGTGTTGATTACTCAGATGCTTAAATGTTTTGAGTAAGATTAACGCTTACCCAGTAACGCTCGAATATTGGCCAGATATTCATCAGCGACGGCTTCTGGGTCTTTGGTCGCTTTTTTCTTTTTCGCTTTGGCAGGCCAATCAATATGATCCTCAGGCAACTCATCCAAAAATCTTGACTCTGAGGTAACGCGCATCTGACCACCGGCACGGCGCTGGGTCGCGAGCGTCAATGTCAGCTCACGGCGCGCACGGGTAATGCCCACGTACATCAGACGGCGCTCTTCTTCGACCGTCTCACTCATGATAGAGTTGCGATGCGGTAACATCTCTTCCTCAAGCCCCATGATATAAACAAAATCAAACTCCAAGCCCTTTGCCGCATGTAAGGTCATCAAGTTAACTTTGTTAGTGTTCTCTTCTTCTTGCTGCTGCTCGAGCATATCAAGCAAAACCAGTTTACGAATGATGGTATCAATCGTCCGATCTTCGTCTTCTTCAGCACGATTAATCAACGACTGAATACTGGTGTAGAGCATATCGATATTATCAATACGGTTTTTTTCTTGTTGCGGCGTTTTGGCATCGCTACGGACAAAGTCAATATAACCTGTCTCATCAATCATCTGGCGTACGATAGGTACAGGGTCTGGGTGTTGATCCAGCTCACGCGTATAGTGTTCAATGAACTCACCAAACTCTTTTATCGTACCATAAGCCTTTGATGGCAATACATGAGTCAGACCAGCGTGGGTACAAGAGGCCAGTAACGATATGCTGTGCTCTTGCGCAAACAAACCGAGTTTTTCTAGCGTGGCTGGTCCCATACCGCGCTTAGGCGTGTTGATAATACGCAAAAATGCGCTGTCATCTTCAGGGTTCAAAATCAGGCGCAAATACCCCATGATGTCTTTGATTTCACTACGCGCAAAGAATGACTGACCACCCGATAACTTATAAGGCACTTGCAGCTGACGCAGTTGTGCCTCTAGCATACGTGCTTGAAAGTTACTACGGTACAGCACCGCATACTGTTCCCATTCATTACCGAAACGCAGTTTATGCGTGACGATTTCTTTGGCCACGCGCTCCGATTCATCATCGTCATTACGACAATTAATAATGCGGATTTTTTCGCCTTGACCTTTATCTGACCACAGTTTTTTCTCAAATAAATGCTCGTTATTAAGAATAACGGCGTTGGCAGAAGTCAAGATACGTGTGGTTGAGCGGTAATTTTGCTCAAGCATAACGATTTTCAGTTTTGGAAAATCTTCTTTTAGTAGCGCCATGTTTTCGGGCTTTGCCCCGCGCCATGCATAGATAGATTGATCATCATCACCTACCACGGTGAAGCGACCTTGCGGGCCAACCAAATATTTAATCATCTCATACTGCGCTGTATTGGTGTCCTGATACTCATCGACCAATAGATAACGAATACGGTTCTGCCACTTGTCACGCAGTTCTCTATTTTCACGTAATATCTTGGTTGGCAATACAATCAAGTCATCAAAATCGACCGCATTATACGCACGCAAGTTACGCTCATAAAGCGCATATAGCGTGGCAAAAATCATGTCTTCTGGATCGTCTAGCGTTTCCATCGCCTTATCGGGCTCGACCAAATCATTTTTCCAATCAGAAATCATTTTGATGGCTTTACCGACCAACTCGCGGCTTTCAGCGCCACTCAAGTTGTCGCGCATCATCAGCTCCATCAGCAAGCGCTTACTGTCGTCGCTGTCCATGATAGAAAAGTTGCCTTTTAGCGGGGTATGAATCAGCTCATAGCGTAAAAACTGTAAACCAAATTGGTGAAACGTCGACACCGTTAGCCCGCGCATTTTTTCGCTTGGTAGCAGTTTGCTTACCCGCGCTTTCATCTCACGTGCCGCTTTATTGGTAAAGGTCACGGCGGTGATGCGCTCAGCTGGCATGTCACATTCTTGGATTAGGTAAGCAATCTTACGCGTAATCACAGAGGTTTTGCCGGAACCCGCACCTGCGAGTACAAGTAATGGACCAGATACGTAGAGCATGGCTTCTTGTTGTTTGGGATTGAGTTGACTCATAACGTGACCTGTAAGACAAAAGCGAAGAGAAGGGTAGCGCTGATATGACAAAGATAGATAAACGCCTGTCTCTTATACACATCTGACGCTGCCGACGATATGCAGTGTGTAGAT
>CAJXUF010000079.1 GCA_913061175.1 uncultured Psychrobacter sp. | reverse complement strand
ACTGCATATCGTCGGCAGCGTCAGATGTGTATAAGAGACAGATGTAGTTTTTAGTACGATCCGCTTCGCCAATCAGTTGGTTTTTCCAATCCAATAAAATAGCCTTAAAGTGCTCCAACTGCGCATCAGACATATACTCTTCGTCTTTAGCCGGCACATAAGGAGTAAATTTAACTTCACTCGGATTCGTGGTCAGGGTGCTCATATGGGTATCCTACTTTTTCAAATTAATTCAATAAAACGACGTATCAAAAGACAAGACGTTATTAATGCTACAAACGCTACAATTTGTCCTTTTATCAAACGTTTCACCACTTGGTAATACAAGTAACACAGCTGATCAAATAATATCGTAGACTTTATATCTTGACAGTTATATACCGATTGTTAGATAGGTTGTTATATAAACTTCGGTTTGAATAATACTGTCTAAAGCATGCCGTAGGTCATTGATTGTGAAAACTGAGCTTGTGGTTAATGGGCCATCCTAGCTATCGTGCAGTGACTTCATATTAGATATTTGGCCACCCTTGCTTTATTTCATAAGTTGTATCATTGTTTGTAATAATAATGAAGTGATTTTTTATATTGAATGCATATTTTATTTGTTTATTACTGTATTTTTTATCAAAAAATATTGACGAAAGCTATAAGTAATAAGGGCTAAGACTTATACTAGTGCTAATAATTCTGGGCATCAAGTATCCAGTCTTTCAACCCAGCTTGCAACTGTTCCATTGTTGGCTAATTGCAACCAGCGATATCCTGGTAATGCCTGCTCATCATAAGAGAAATCATCTTCATAAGGTTTGAACTGATAGCAGGTAGATGGCGTGCTATACACCGTGACGCCTTGGCGCAGTCGAACTTGCTCTTGGTGAGTATGGCCACTGATTACCACTTGTAGCTGTTCAAATGGTGCCATATGCTGCCAAAAACTTTCAGTGTTTTCTGCCATATGGGTATCAATCCAGTCAGAATCAACTGGAACAATATGATGGTGTAGGGCGATTAATGCGGGCTTATCACAGGTGCTAAGTCTCTCACATAACCAATCGATATCAGTAGGCGTGATCTCGCCTGCGACCTTACCAGAAATGGAGGAGTCTAATAACAACAGCTGCCAGTATTCAGTCTCAATGACATGACGACTTAACAAACGTGAGTCAGCAGGCTGAGCGACAAGCTCTCGTTGAAAAAACGGCAAGTCTTTACCATTCTCGTCCGTCACATCATGATTACCAGCAATACAAGCAAAAGGAATCTGAGTCGCTTGTAATACAGTAAAGATATGATCGTAAATTGAAGACTTTACTCGATTGACCAAGTCACCGGTCACAATAATCAAATCACAGCGAATATCTTCACTAAGCGCCTGCTGAAGCACGGCTTCAAAACTACGCTGACAAGTTACGTCATCACTATAGGTGTTACTTTCATCAACAAAGACAGGCGTCGATAAATGCAAATCAGTAATCTGTAAAATATTTATCGTTTGGTCAGAGGTGCTTAACTTATTGGCAGGATAGTTTGGCATTGGTTCAGTCCCTTATCGAATCACAACAATAAGTATTGTTAGCGCGAGTATGGATAAATGAGCTACTATTTTTCACTGGGTATTTATAATTATGATCAATCTACTATAAAAGAGCACAGCGTTTGTCTGGAGCTTACTTTGACTCTAACTTCGATATTACTAGTTAATAGTAGAAATATCGAAGTTAGAACCAACTTGTAGTAATATTGAACTAAAGTATTCATTATATTAATAAAATAAAGTCGAACAAAAAAATAGCGAAAAACAGTTGTAATTTATTCATTATAACGTATTTATAGTGACGCTAACTAAAGTTTTATCTTTATTAACTTCGAAGAAATCAATGCTATAAAAAATAAAGCTGCCAATATCAATACGATAGATAAACCAGTTTGTATGTCTAACCAAATACTACCCCACACACCAAGTGTCACACCCAGTTGAGCGACTATCAACGCAATAATCACCATTTGTTTTGGTGAAGTAACCCACAAACGCGCGGTAAGAGCAGGTAATACCAACAGCCCGCTAATCAATAAGCTACCGACCGCTTGTAGTGCAATCGCACAAAACCCTGCCAGCACACCCATAAAAAACAGCCGTTGCCGTGTTGGGTTGATACCTTGAATACGTGCCAATGCTTCATGCGTTGCGAGTTTGATTTGTGCGGGCCAAATATAGCTGAGTAAGCCTAAGCCTATCAATACGCACCCAGCAAGTAGGGGTAAATCACCCCAACCAAGTTCCAGTAAATTACCAAATAAAAACCCCAGTACATTGGCTTGTTGGTCTGTCAGCTGGGTCAAGGTCAATAAACCCAAGCACAGCAATGACACAGCAACGACGGCCAAAACTGCGTCAGCAGGCAAGCGTTCATCATCAATTAAAACCAACCCTAACACGACAGCGATACTGACTAACGCAACACCGATGCCCATCGGCATTTGCCACCAAGCTGCTAGAGCCACACCCAACAAAGTGCCATGTGCTAAAGCATCAGCGAAGAATGCCATACGGCGCCACAATACCAAACAACCTAAAGGTGCGGATAGTAGCGCTAAAATACTGCCAGCGATCCAAGCAGGAGCGATAATAGCTAACCATGAGGTCATAATAAATATCCATGAAATTTTATAGAGGCTTAATGCTGCATTGCTAGATGTCAAAACATCAAGAGCTATACAGCTATAATGTATGCGGTGCTCAGGATTATAGTTCGAGCTCGTTTGGTGCATGATGCTGGCAAGCGTGTGGTTGATGCACGTAGGGCTGCTCATAGTAATGGCCAAACAATTTTTTGAACTCGGTACTTATGGCAAGCTCGCTTGGTTGTCCCTCACAGCAAATATGCTTATTGAGACAGATAACGCGTCGACTGCCTCTCATAACCCAATGCAAATCATGGGATATCACTAACATGGCACAACGTAAAAAATCAGGTAGCTTATCGATAAACTGATATAGCCAAACTTCTGTATCAGGGTCAAGCCCTTGCATAGGCTCATCCAAAATCAATAAGTTGGGTTTGTCCAATAGTGCTCGGGCAAGCAAAACTCGTTGGGCTTCTCCGCCGGACAAATGCAACATTTGCCGTGATAACAAATGCGTCAGTGCTAAATTATCAAATATAAACTGGCGCTGCTCAGTGGTTAGTCGCTTTTTATCTGCTTGATCCAAAAGATCACTGACGCGCAGTGGCAATATTGGCGGGACTGTAAATCGCTGCGGCACATAGCCAAGCTGTAATGGTTGATGTGCTGTGATGCTGCCTTTGGTGGGGTCAATCAAACCTAAGATAAGTTTGACCAGTGTTGATTTTCCAGCTCCATTAGGCCCAACGAGACTTACAGTTTCATTAGTCGCAATGTCGATATTGATATTCGAGAGAATACGTTGTGGCCCAATATAGTAGCTAATATCACGTAGGCTCATCAGTTGGCTAGCATCGTTTGCAGCATTACTATCTGCAGTAGGTGCGACCGGCTGTTTAGAAGGTAGAGTAGACAGGCTCATAATATGACAACGAATAGATAAGTAAAAGGTAGAGACAACCAAAATATAGGTATTAAGAACGAACAAAGAGAAGGGCGGACAGTATTTATAAATTACTAGGTTTATAAACTACTAAGTTGCTGAGTTTATAAGCTACTAAGTTTGCAAGTTGCTGAGTTTATAAGCTATTGACAGGCCTGACACCGACCACTAAGTTCGATCACACTGCGTTCAACCACAAATCCCACATCCTGCTCAGCAAAGGACATTATTTCTTGAACTGGTAGGCTGCTGCATTCTTGCACACGTTGGCATTGCCCACAGATCAGGAACGCCGCTGTATGCTGTGCTCTTGGATGGCAACAAGGCACATAAGCATTAATAGACGTCAATTGATGAATCAGACCTTCGCTTAATAAAAACTCTAAACTGCGATAAACCGTTGGCGGGGCGACGTTCTTTGTGGTTTTTCTTTTGCCCGACTGATTTTTTGTATCGTCACTATTGTCAGTATCTGATAGACGCACACTCTGTAATTGAGCGATCAAGTCGTAGGCACCGATAGGCTTATTTGCTTCTAATATCAGCTGATATATTTGCTGACGTAACGCAGTAAAACGTGAGCCATTTAAGCGACACTGTTCTTTTGCAGCATTGAGGCGCTCTATGACGTCCTGTGGCGTAAAGTCTTGCGCATCATGCAGATGTTCACAAATGGATGAATGAGTAGACATGATACGGACTCCTAAAAATAAAATGGCTTTTTTATTATATTTTTTATTGTTATAGTATAACATAATAAAATGAAAAGAAGATAAGCTGTCTCAAGCTATCTGGTATCTATTACGTTTTTATCAAATGCGTTATTTCATGACCAATACTTATTCTTCATCACCTATATAGCGAAGATACCAACTATGAACTCAGTTTTTAATCACCTAATACGCCCAGCCACTATACTAAAACGTTTACTAATCTCAGGCATGGCGCTGAGTCTTCTGACACTAAGTGCCCAAGCAGCAACCGTAAGTGTAAGCAACTATCCGATGTTTTTACTCAGTGAAGCGGTCACTGAAGGCGCACCGTCAGCCAATAGAATCTTACAGGCAGGTGATGTTGGGCATCATGGTAGTGTTAGTCCAAGTGATATGAAAGCCATTAAAGACAGCAAATTTGTCGTCTGGTTTGGGCCTGTATTAGAGAATAGTCTAACTGGTAGTTTAAAGGATGCACCCAACGCCATTGCTATGTTTGAGTTTGATGCGTTTAACCGCTATCCGCTGCGAGACGTAAAAGGCGAGGCAATTGAAGGTACGCTAGACCCCCATATTTGGTTAGATCCTGAAAATGCTAAAGCTATTACCCGTGCACTAGCCGTGATTCACAGCCATGCTAATCCGGAGTATACAAGCACTTATCAAGCCAATGTTAAAAAGTTTGCGGAACGTATGGATAAAGCGGTCGCTGACGTACAGAAAGGCACACAGGAAAATCGCCCTTACTGGGCATATCATGATGCCTATCAATATATTGAAAAAGCTGCTCATATAAAATTAGCCGGTAGTCTAAGTCCGGATCATCATATTTCTCCTAAAGCCAGCCAGCTACTTTGGTTGAATAAGAATCGTCCTGTGAAGCAAATGTGTATGGTTAACCAAGGCACCGTCTCAAAAGGTCTGCTTGCCAAGTTACAACCAGTCAATACAACCATACAAGTCGAAGATATGAGTAGCAATGGCAAAGACTTTATTAGTAGTTGGCAAACTATGGCTCAACAAATTAATAAGTGTGTTGCACAGTAGAGGCGATATAGATTGCTACATTATAAGCCGCGTAGAAGTATTTAGGTGAGAGCGTGATATGAACTTGATAAGTAAAAATACACTATTATCATAACCGTTTTGAGTTAGGTTACTGATAAAAGTCATATTTTACTTGCTTAATAGTTACGCTCTACCTATAATAAGTAGCGTTTTATTTTGGCCGAAAGGTAATGCCTGTAGAGTAAGTCATTCACGGATAAAATTATCAGAAGTATGATATATTGTCCCAATGCTGTAAGGGCTATAGGAATACCGATGACCAAGCCTGCCAAACGCACGCAAAAAGACAAGATTGGCATCTATATTAAACGACAAGCATGGATACTATTTATCCTTATTATCATTGCTTGGATAGTAGATACTATTTGGCTACATAGTGAGCTTACGATAGCAAAAAGCGCTGCAATTGGTGCGCTACTAAGTTTTATCACTCAAGCAGTACTTGCGTTTTTTATTTTTTGGTACACCGGATATCGCGCGCGCCAACACATCGTTAGCCAGCTATATCGGGGTCAAATGTCAAAATGGTTATTGACCGTGTTTGGTTTTGCACTAATTTTTATTACCGTACAACCCCTATCTGCGCCAGCGCTGTTTATCGGTTTTATGGTAATGCAAATTAGTCACAGTTGGATGTTGTGGCATATACGCTAGCGCTAATAAATGATTGCTAAACAGATGGTTTATTAATAGTACTGGCAAGTCACCCTGCCGTCCAGCTTCTCTATGACTAGTTCGAAAAGTCGAAGCACAACGCTGTCTTAGGATAGCACCAGTGATTATAAAGACCGCACTATGAGTCTCAATGTTAGACGTAGTATGCAGTGAGAGGGTAGGGGTTATTCAACTATCTGTATTGCTGATAATTAGAGTGCTGTTATCTAATTATGGTTAGTAGCTATATTAGCAAGTAAAACTGGTGGCTAACTTATTCATACAGTGGATAAAAAAATCACAATTGACTTTACACGAATACAACGCTGCATTAATATAGGCGGCTAAATATTTTGCTTATAAGCGCTACATTAAGCGCCGATCGTAAAAACGGTCAGTGGGCAAGCACATATATAATAATTTTGCGTATAAAAATGCAAGGGCTATTACTGAGTTATCATAAGCCCTTTTTTGATAGCTAAAATTTATCTCACGCTATCAAATATTGCATATTAGTAATAGAACTATGGGTTGGATGTTGTTGGTTACATGAGTGATTTAGTACGGTTTATTTGTCTGCTTAATAGCAAGATAGATATCAATACTACACCTCATCAGATGACAACCATATTTTTGGTAGTTGATTAAATCGTTGATTAATAAGAAGCTTACATTATGGCATCCGAGCAAACATCATCAGAATATATCTCTCACCACTTAACGAATTGGACGTATGGCTATCTGCCGGGCGAAGGTTGGAAAGTTGCTCATACTGCTGAAGAAGCAGGGGCAATGGGCTTTAACGCTATCCATCTTGATTCTATGCTATGGTCGATTGGTCTAGGTATCTTATTTTGCGCCGTCTTTTGGATGGTTGCCAAAAAAGTCACTTCAGGCGTGCCAGGAAAAACTCAGGCAGCAGTTGAGATGATCGTTGAGTTTGTTGATAACAACGTTCGTGATTCATACAGTGGTACATCAAAACTGATTGCGCCATTGGCGTTGACCATTTTTGTCTGGATCTTTTTGATGAACTTGATGGATTTGATACCTGTTGATTTCATTCCAGGTATTGCTGGGCAAATCGGTGCCGCTATGGGCCATGATCCACATCATGTTTTCTTTAAGATTGTTCCAACGACTGATCCCAACATCACGCTTGGCATGTCTTTCTCTGTCTTTGCACTGATTATCTTTTATAGCATTAAAGAAAAAGGTTTGGGCGGATTTATCGGTGAGTTAACACTGCATCCGTTTGGCGCCAAAAACCCAATCGTACAAGCGATTTTGATTCCCATCAACTTCATCCTAGAAGCAGTTACTCTAATAGCCAAACCTGTATCACTTGGTTTGCGTCTATTCGGCAACATGTATGCTGGGGAATTGATTTTCATACTGATTGCTCTAATGCCGTTTTGGATTCAATGGGCGTTATCGGTACCGTGGGCTATCTTCCACATCTTAGTTATTACACTTCAAGCGTTCGTATTCATGATGCTGACGATAGTTTACATGTCGCTTGCATCATCAACTGAACATTAATTAGACATTCAATAGGTAAATGAGGATACATCAATGGATCCAGTATTAGGTGGTTACACAGTTATCGCAGTAGCACTACTTATCGGTCTTGGCGCACTTGGCACAGGTATTGGTTTTGCTATTCTAGGTGGAAAATTCTTAGAAGGCGTTGCGCGTCAACCAGAGCTTGGCTCACAATTGCAAACTCGTATGTTCATCGTAGCAGGTCTTCTTGATGCTATTCCGATGATCGGTGTTGGTATTGCTATGCTATTGTTGTTCGCTAACCCTCTAGCAGGTTAATCCGAAAGCTCAGTTGTAAATGTTTGGTATTCGGAGACTTTCTATCAAATATAGTCAAGATTTGACTACCAAACATGATCAATGAAACTGATTTTTCATTAACAAAGAGGTGATCACGTGAATATCAATTTTACCCTCGTCGGTCAAGCCATTGCTTTTGCAATATTTGTGATTTTTTGCATGAAATTCGTGTGGCCACCACTTATCGGTGCCATCAATGAGCGTCAGCGTAAAATTGCTGAAGGTCTGAATGCCGCAGAAAAAGCAAAAGCAGATTTGGCAACCGCAGAGCAAGACGTCGAGCAAGAGCTTAATCTTGCGAAGACTAAAGCAGCTGCCTTAATTGAGCAGGCGAATAAAAGCGCCAACCAGCTCGTTGAAGATGCAAAATCGCAAGCCCAAGCGGAAGGCGAGCGCATTCGTCAACAAGCGCAAGCATCTATCGATCAAGAAATCAATCAAGCGCGTGAATCATTGCGTGCCCAAGTTGCTGAACTGGCTGTACTTGGTGCAGAGAAGATTTTGCAAGACAAAGTCGATGTGCAAAAACATGCCAGTATGTTAGACCAACTGGCGGCGAAGCTGTAATTGTGAGGATATAATGGCTGACTTATCAACCTTAGCACGACCGTACGCTAAAGCCGCGTTTGACTATGCCAACGAAAACGGCGCAGTCAACGAGTGGGAAAACTTCTTACTTGTTGCTAGCACTGTTGTCAATGACAAGTCGTTCAGTACTTGGCTAGACAATCCAGCTGTTTCTGCTGAGCATAAGTCAGCTGCTTTGGTCGATCTTTATGATACGCAAGTAGCTAGCGCTAATGATTCTGCTTTTAAGCAGTTATTAAGCGAAGCTCAAGGGACTAGCCTTGACAGTAACGTAAGCTATCCAAAAGTATCAGTAGCACTTAGTAACTTCGTTAAACAGTTATCAGAACAAGAGCGTCTGGCGCTGCTTCCTGAAGTTTATGAGCATTATCGCCGTCACAAGGCAATAAGCTTAAAGCAGCTTGACGCATATGTGACCTCTGCCTACCCATTGACTGATGAACAGCGTCAAACGCTACAAACGCGTCTTGCTGCCTCGCTAAATGCTAGTGTAGTGATTCACGAATCAGTTGATCCAAGTCTATTGGCAGGCGCTACAATCAAAGTCGGTGACAAAGTCATTGATGATTCGATGCGCGGCAAGTTACAACAGTTAAAAACACAGCTAACTGCCTAATGCCAATCATCAATACAGTCAAATATTGACTGTATGATTATAAGAGCAATTAAGTCAGTGGGCGGGTTATCATAAATTAAAGGAAACAAGGCAATGCAACAATTGAATCCAGCGGAAATCAGTAACCTGATTAAGCAGCGTATTCAAGACCTTGATGCAGGTGCAACTGCAAAGAATGAAGGCACGATTGTCAAAGTATCTGACGGTATCGTGCAGATTCATGGTCTTGAAGATGCCATGTACGGCGAAATGATTGAGTTTGAAGGCGAAATCTACGGAATGGCTCTAAACTTAGAGCGTGATTCTGTTGGCGCGGTAGTACTTGGTGATTACCTAAAGCTGCAAGAAGGTCAAAAAGCCTATTGTACTGGTCGTATTCTTGAAGTACCAGTAGGTCCTGAGCTGTTAGGCCGTGTTGTTGATGCTTTGGGTAATCCTATTGATGGCAAAGGTCCTATCGATGCCAAGATGACTGATAAAGTCGAAAAGATCGCTCCAGGCGTTATCGACCGTCAATCAGTAGATCAACCAGTAATGACTGGTTATAAAGCCGTTGATACCATGATTCCAATCGGTCGTGGTCAGCGTGAGCTTATCATTGGTGACCGTCAGACTGGTAAAACAGCGATGGCTATCGATGCGATCATCGCACAGAAAGCGTCAGGTATTAAATGTGTATACGTAGCTATCGGACAGAAACGTTCGACGATCGCTAACGTAGTACGTAAGCTTGAGCAAACTGGCGCACTAGAATATACCACTGTTGTGGTTGCTTCAGCATCAGAGCCTGCAGCACTTCAGTATATCGCACCGTACTCAGGTTGTACGATGGGCGAATATTTCCGTGACCGCGGCGAAGATGCACTGATTGTATTTGATGACTTATCAAAGCAAGCAGTTGCTTATCGTCAGATTTCACTACTATTACGTCGTCCGCCAGGTCGTGAAGCTTATCCTGGTGACGTATTCTATTTACACTCACGCCTACTTGAGCGTGCATCACGTGTAAATGCTGATTATGTAGAGAAGTTTACTAACGGTGAAGTGAAAGGTAAAACTGGTTCTTTAACCGCTCTACCAATCATTGAAACACAAGCTGGTGACGTATCTGCATTCGTACCAACTAACGTGATTTCGATCACTGATGGTCAGATCTTCCTAGAGTCTAGTTTATTCGCCTCAGGTATCCGTCCAGCAGTAAACGCTGGTATCTCGGTATCTCGTGTTGGTGGTGCCGCTCAGACTAAGATCATCAAAAAGCTATCTGGTGGTATTCGTACCGCTCTAGCTCAGTATCGTGAACTAGCAGCATTCGCTCAGTTCGCATCAGATCTTGATGACGCAACTCGCGAGCAGCTTGATCATGGTGAGCGTGTGACTGAATTGATGAAGCAGAAGCAGTATCAGCCGATGTCAATCTCTGAGCAAGCAGCCGTTATCTATGCTTCAAACGAAGGCTTCTTAGCTGACGTACCTGTCGAAAAGATTGGTTCTTTCGAAGAAGCGTACCTACGTTATATGCATGATGAGCAAAGTGAATTGATGCGTGAGATTGATGACACTGCGAACTACAATGATGATATCGCAGGTCGTTTAAAGTCATCTCTAGAGACCTTTAAACAAAATCACAGTTATTAATTTAACGGGTTAAGCCGAATTGGTTATAACTGTAGCTTAGAGCTGATAAAGTGGCGCGTTGTCTGACCAGATATTTGCGCCACTGTTTTAACCATTATCGGTATTAGATCGCGTAATGCCACAAGATATAAAATGTTATTCTGTAGGATTGATGTTGTATATCAAACGATTGTCGCATGCGCCAATGCTTTTTAACCCTCTTATATTGGAATCATTATGGCAAGCTTAAAAGAGATACGTGCCAAAGTCACCAGTATTAAAAGCACCCAGAAAATTACTCGTGCTATGCAAATGGTAGCGGCAAGTAAAATGCGCCGTGCGCAAGAGCGCATGGAAGTGGGTCGCCCGTATGCTGATAGTATGCGCCGGGTTATTTCACATTTGGTGCATGCCTCATCAGACTACAAACATCCGTATATGGTATCGCGTCCAGTCAATAAGGTTGGCTATATTGTCATTACCTCTGACCGTGGCCTAGCGGGTGGTTTGAATATTAACTTATTCAAAGCCCTAACTAAAAGTATCCAAGATTATCAAGATCAGTCTGTACAAGCTGAGTTTGCAGTCATCGGTGCCAAAGGTGTGAGTTTCTTTAAAAACTTTGGTGGTAAAGTTACATCGGCTGTGACCGATTATGGCGATAAACCAACGTTTGAACAATTAAATGCACCGGTTCAAGCTATGCTTGAAGACTATAGTAACGGCAATATTGACCGTATCTATGTGGTCTATAACCGATTCATCAATGCGATGACTCAGAAACCAACAGTCAATCAGTTGGTTCCTCTACCAGAGCAGTCATTTGATGATGAAGACAGTGGTCTACAGACAGAACTTAGCTGGGATTATATCTACGAGCCTGACATCAAGACGTTAATTGATGAATTGCTTGGTCGCTATATTGAGTCGATTGTTTATCAAGCGGTAATGGAAAACATTGCCTCTGAGCAGTCTTCACGTATGGTTGCGATGAAAGCAGCAACAGATAATGCTGGTGACCTTATTAACGATTTACAGTTGGTTTATAACAAGCTGCGTCAAGCGGCGATTACCCGAGAAATCTCGGAAATCGTTGGCGGTGCTGCTGCTGTTTCATAATTGACTACACCTATATATAGAAGTTCAAGGAGAACGCAATGAGTAGCGGTCGTATTGTACAGATTATTGGCGCGGTTCTTGACGTTGAGTTCAACCGTAATGAAGTTCCTCAAATTTTTGATGCCTTGCAAGTAGACGGTACCGAAACTACCCTAGAAGTACAGCAACAGCTAGGTGACGGTATCGTACGTACTATTGCAATGGGTTCAACCGAAGGTTTAAAGCGTAACCTACCTGTTACTAATACTGGTGCACCTATTTCTGTGCCTGTAGGTACTGGTACGCTAGGTCGCATCATGGATGTTCTTGGTCGTCCTATCGATGAAGAAGGTCCTGTTGTTGCTGACGAAAAATGGTCTATCCACCGTGAAGCACCAAGTTACGCGGATCAGTCAAACAGCACTGAGCTACTAGAGACTGGTATTAAAGTTATCGATCTACTTTGCCCGTTCGCTAAAGGCGGTAAAGTTGGTCTGTTTGGTGGTGCTGGTGTTGGTAAAACCGTTAACATGATGGAGCTGATCAACAACATCGCTCTAAAACATGAAGGTTTGTCAGTATTTGCTGGTGTTGGTGAGCGTACTCGTGAAGGTAACGATTTCTATCACGAAATGCAGGAAGCTGGCGTTGTAAACACTGAAGACTTCAGTAAGTCTAAAGTAGCAATGGTATATGGCCA
>CAJXUF010000078.1 GCA_913061175.1 uncultured Psychrobacter sp. | reverse complement strand
CACTGCATATCGTCGGCAGCGTCAGATGTGTATAAGAGACAGGTACGCTGCTTTGACGATGACAACGTCATCCACGTCGATGGTCGCGTGAGCCCCATTGATGATATCGAAACGATCAATACTGAGCTAGCACTTGCTGATTTAGAAGCGGTTGAGCGCGCCATTCACAACCAGACCAAAAAGGCTAAAGGTGGTGATAAAGACGCGCAAGCTTTGCTTGATATTTTCAAAAAAGTCGAGCCACTCTTAGCAGAAGGTAAAGCGGCACGCGCAGCCAATTTAGATAGCGATGAGAAAAAACTCATTAGAAGCTATGGTTTAATTACTCTAAAACCAACCATGTATATTGCTAATGTGAGCGAGGATGGTTTTGAGAATAATCCATATCTTGATGCGGTACGTAACTACGCCACTGGCGATGAATCAATCGTTATTGCCTTATGTAACCAAATCGAATCTGAAATCGCTCAGCTCGATGAGGACGACAAAAAAGACTTCCTAGCTGAGATGGATATGGAAGAGGCGGGCCTTGATCAAGTGATTCGCGGTGGTTATGATCTGCTTGATATGCAGACTTACTTTACCGCTGGCGTAAAAGAAGTACGTGCTTGGACTGTCGCTATTGGTGCGACAGCGCCGCAGGCAGCTGGCGTGATTCATACTGATTTTGAGCGCGGATTTATTCGTGCTGAAGTCATTGCGTATGATGACTTTATCGAATACAACGGTGAAAAAGGCGCTGCTGCTGCTGGTAAATCGCGTCTAGAAGGTAAAACTTACATCGTGCAAGATGGCGATGTTATGCACTTTAGATTTAACGTGTAACTTTAAATAGTATAGCTTTAAATAGTATAGCTTATTTAAAGTCAATTAGCCGATGTTGGATATTTTCCATCATCGGCTTTATTTTACCTATTTATTGTTATATTATAACATATCTTTATTTTGCTTATTTGAGGACTCATACCGTGACTAATCATTTTTCTAAACTTGCAGGTATTACTATATTAGGTAGTGTGATGGCAGGCTCTCTATTGGGCTGTCAGCCAAACAACGATTCCGATGCAGTAGTATCTGAAGAAGCGCCAGTAGATAATCACGCCAAGCATGAACAAGGTCATGAGATGCATGACGATAAAGAGCATGAAGAGCACGGTCACAAAGAACATAGCGATATGGAACATGGTCATGAAGGGCCTAATCATGAAGGACACGATCATGAGAGTCATAGCCACGAAGAACATGCGCATGCAGATCACGATCATGCAGCTCATGCCAGCAGCAGCACTCCTTTCTCTTGTGAGCCTGCTGCTACTATCGGCGTTTCTTATCATAGCGACAGTACACCGCAGACAGCGCATTTGCTCATCGATGGTATCGAATACGATTTAACGGCTACTGCTAATAGTGAAACTGATGCTGATAAGGGCATCTATACCAGCGATATTGGATTAGACGATACCCACGGCATCATATGGCAAGTAAATGGAGACAAAGCCACATTGCTCAATAAGACACTGGACAGCGATGTCGCTATCGACAAAGAAGACGCACTTTTTAACTGTCAAAAGTCTTGATATAGTTGATTCAATATAATTTGGATACAAGCAAGGCGAGTGAAATTACTACCAGTAGTAGGCTAAGCAAGACTAACACCGTATCCAATTTATAGGGCATTAACTCTAGTCAAAGAAGTCTAAAACGGGTATAAAGCAGCTGATTGCAGATTGTACAAATAGTACCTCTAAGGAGGGTAACACCGTAGCCGTTTAGTATTTCTCTGACTATATAGCTGTACCAAGGGCGCTATTTTGCTATGCTAGAGGCTCCCTTGGTTCCGGATGTTTAATATGCTAAATAAACCAACCTCCTTGTCGTCCCCTACCACACAATGGTCACATCTCCTTAATTCACAACGTCTTGGTGCTTCCAAAAAATTTAACGCCAATACCAGTACTCGTTCTCAGTTTCACAAAGACTATGACAGACTGGTATTCTCTCACTCTTTTCGCCAGTTAAATCAGAAAACCCAAGTCCATCCATTGACCAATCAGCTCGGTATACATACGCGTCTGACTCACTCGCTAGAAGTTTCTTCTATTGGTCGCTCTTTGGGAATGATGGCTGCCGAAAAAATTCATGATGCACTAGGTAGCGGCCTACCAGCAGGAGTCTCACCAGCAGACGTCGGTGTGATTGTACAAGCGGCCTGTCTCGCTCATGATATTGGCAATCCGCCTTTTGGCCACGCTGGAGAGTATGCGATTCGTGATTGGTTTAGACAGCCTGAACCGCAAGCGGTTTTGCAAAATTTAAGCAGCAACGAGCGACTAGACTTACTGGCATACGAGGGTAATGCTCAAGGATTTCGCCTATTAGCACGTAATGAGCATCATCCTGACAAGGGTGGTATGCGGCTCACCTGTGCCACGCTAGGCGCCTTTATGAAGTATCCGTGGTTGGCAACTCACAGCAACGATGTCAATGACAACCATTATAACGTGCAAAAATTTGGCTGCTTTTATAGCGAGGCTTCTCAGTTAGAAGAGTTAGCTGCGTGTTTGCATTTACCGCGCTCAGAGCAACACGATGGCTTTGCGCGCCATCCATTGGCTTACTTGCTAGAAGCGGCAGATGACATCTGTTATGCGCTAATCGATTTAGAAGATGGCATCAATCTGAATATGCTAACCTATGCCGAAGTTGCCACGATATTTTATGAGCTGATTGGTGAGCGTCCAAGCAGCGTAAACTTGCCAGCGCATATGTCTGTCAGACAAAGTCTTGCCTCCCTGCGGGCACGAGCCATGATGCGGTTGGTCAATACCGTCACCGATGCTTTTGTCGCCAACAGTGATGCATTACTAGCTGGCACGTTGCAAGGCAGCCTGTTTGCCCATTGCGATACCAGCGTACAGAATGGTATCAATCAAGCTAAGCAACTGGCACGCGAAAAAATATTTAACCATCCGAGCAAAGTAAGAATGGAGCTGATGGCCAATCAATGCTTGCATAGCCTATTGAATGCCTTTATGCCGCTCGCTTGGACAGGGTCTCAATCTGCTACTATGCAGCCGCCGATGTCTTTTGAGCAGCAACGTCTGTTAAGATTACTACAGCCCCATCTTGACGAACATCGCCGCATCTTGTCTGACGATATCTATCATAATGTCTTAAATATTTTGGATTTTATTACAGGTATGAATGACCATGAAGCATATCGACTGGCGCAAGAATTGCAAGGTCATTGGGGCACAGTGGTTTAAAAGACCAGCGCAGGTTTAGTAAATTAACATGAATGGCGTATTTCAGTCGTATTTATGCGTTGAAATGAGTATGATAAACACCTACCGGACAATTTTGAAATATTATGAGCAGTCGCGAACAAAAAAAACTTCAAACTCGGCACGCCTTTTTTAATGCTGTGCTCGATTTATGTATGACAGGGCAATCTTTTAGCTCTATCAGTCTCAGACAAGTAACACGCGAGGTTGGCGTTGTGCCGACTGCGTTTTATCGCCATTTTGATGATATGGAGTCACTCGGGCGCGCTTTGGTCATTGAGGAATTGGGCGGTACGTTAGCCACGTTAAGTGATAGCCTGCAGATTGGGCGCAAACGTAGCTTTGATCGTCAAATCGCAAAAAGCATTCAGCTATTCTTGTACATGGTCAGCGATCAGCCTTATTACTGGCAGTTCTTGGTCAGTGAGCGTTATGGTGGGTCAGAAGCAGTACGAAAAGCCATCAATGAGTTGATTAAGATACACGCTCAAGGTTTGGCAGACGACTTAGCGTTGCAGCCAGCGTTTACCCATATCAATGCTTATGATCGTCGCCTATTGGCTGAGGCTGGCGTAAATATGTTCTTCTCTTGGATTATTGATTGGCTAGAGCTAACCTATACAGAAGATCATGATGACGAGATTGATCTAAACGAAATTGAAGAGAACAAACAGCTGATGCTGCATAACTGTACTCGTCAAGCACAGATGCTTTTTTATGGGGCTTATAACTGGAAGTCTAGCGAAGAAACACGTCTAAAAGACTAAATGTTGCTCTCAATACCATCCGCTAAAAGCTCGGACGAAATGCCCATAGTCGCTGTGTTACTACTTTGACTTCCTTGGGCATTTTACCGTTTACCCCACTACTGTTAGCGGCCTGATTATTATTAGCTGTCTGACTACTATTAACTGCTTGATTATTATCAACGACAGCTTTACTAATCAAAACAGTAGCAAAACGCTCTCTAGCTTGACCGACAGTTGCATTATCAGTCGCTGTGATAAGCGCCATGAATGCTTGGCTATCAACGGCGAGCATGGGTGTCAAGGCTTTTCGTTGCTCATCATTCACACTGCCAAATATCGGTAATTGCCATACTGCATCAATAGACGTCAGCGCCTGCTGTGCGCGCATATCTACCAGAGCCTGCATCTGTTGGCTGTTAGCACCATCAACTAGTGCGGCTAACAATACGGGATTGGCAGTATTGATATTAATAGGCACATAATAAGGCACTGCAGTAAGATAAGGCCGTAATACTGATAATGTCTCAGCGCTCACCCCTGTCACTTCTAGTAGCTGATCGATACTGACAAAAGGCTGATTTGGCAGAGCATCTGTTGCTACAGCGTTTGACTGCTGCGCATATACCGTATTTTCATCACCGCCATCTTGATATACCTCGCCGTCTGCATCTTGCCAATCAAGTATAGCAATAGCGATATCAGGCTCTAGGTTTAGTTGCGTGAGTAGTCGTTGGAATACTGCTAAAGCAGTGGTGTTGGCCGCCCCACCTTGATACAAGTTATTAATGTTAAAACGACCAGACTCATCGCGTAGCTCGATGCTGACACTATGATTGGCCAATATATAAGGTGGTATGGGCTGCGCCCAGATATCTTGCGCACTATCCGTATCATTGAGGTTGCTATCAGCGCGAATCATCGTCACCGCCAACTGTTGACCTGCGTCGATATCTTGCAGCAACTGATTTTGATCGAACAACAGACCACTACGCCTAATTGCAATTTTTTGGCTAGCAAGCATCGATCCTGCAACCACAGTAATACTCACTACCAATAATAAGATAGTCAGCAGTGCAACACCGCGTTGAGAGTTTGCAGTCATCGACATACATAGCCTTTGTTGTTGAGCAACTGATGCATTTTAACCACTACCTTCTCAATTATTCGTTCCTAAATTATTCGTTCCTAAATTGCTATTATCCGCACTACTATTATTGTCACTACCGCTGTTGTCATTATTAGCATTATCATTACTACCACCATCTGTATTATTGGCCATGCTTTGACTATTGCTATGCGCTATCGGTTGCGGAGCAAGTGCCCATTGCCAAGTGATTGGCATATCTTGGTATGTAAAGCTGACCGCGATTCCTTTCGGTAATAAAACAGCTGTGGGCTTAGGACTCGCTGTATTCGCTGATTGTCTCACCGCTGTATTTGTACTACTGTTCGCATCATCGCTTGGAAATCTAGTACTTAGCTCTGGTAGATAAGCTTGCCAGCTTCCTGCTGTGACACCTTCGAGCAATACGCTGTCTAGGCTGACGCTGTCACGCCCGCCTTCCATACTGGTATACTGGCGACGTATCAAACGCTCATCCGCAAAAATATATTCGATACGTTGGAGGCTATTGCTACTCTGATATCGTGGATCAGGATCGGCAAAGCGTACAAAGCTGATATGCTCGCCATCTAAGCTCATAAAGGGCTCAGGCGCTATTTCGTTTATTTGCTCGCGTGATTGGGGTTTATTGTTTGCTACACTAACACTTTGAGTAGTAACCTCTTGATAAGGGATAATTTGACCCATGTCTTGCTGTAACTGTAAATAAGCGTACTGCAAGACAGCCAGATTGTCAGCATGAAATTGCGCGCGCTCACGAGCACGGTTGACCCCATCAAACACTTGCCAGCCTGCAACGGCTAACATCGCAAATATTGCCATGGCAACCATTAGCTCAAGCAGTGTAAAACCACGCTGATGCCTCACAGACTGCCCCCGGCCTGCTCGCTATTACCTGCTATGCTTAGACCACTTAAATCCAAACTACCCCTATCTTGCTCAGCATTACTTAGCATCACAGTGATATCAGTGACCGATGTGCGTGTCTGTCCATCTATAATAGGCGCAACTGCGATATTTACTTCCTTTAGAGCAGGTGTGATAGCGTCACCGACTGTCATTGCTATTTGCCAATCACGCCCTTGAGCTTTAACAGTTTGAGTGCGGTTGGCTGTCAGCCACGTCTCTTGAATTCGTAAATCAGCGGCGGCATTTTGGGCGACGAAGTGAGCAAGCGTACGAGTACGCAGTATATCAACTGAGCTCAGATATGCACTACTGGCACGGCTCGCCGCGACTGCTACCACTGCCAAAATAGCCAGAGCAACCATCACTTCGATAAGGGTAAAGCCGCTCTCGCGCCTAGGCTTGAGTGATATAGCTTTTGATGATATAGGCTGGTTTGTCATAGGAGGTTTATATAATTCAGTCACTATAACCTCTGTCCGATTCGCATGCTACCATCTGGCATTATCGTAATCACCTCGCCCACTAAACGCGAATCGTGAAGTACTTCAATGGTGACGGGCGCTGCTTGTCCTGTACCAAACCATAATACTTGGGGTACGTTTTGATCGCTAAACCAAGGCTGTAACGTTTGGGTTCGTCCCGTATTTTGTAAACCACTAGAATCCAAATTTTGAACTCTAATACTTACGCCAGTAGGCAGCTCAGGCAAGCTAACACCTGACTCAACCTCCCAACTTGGCGTTGGTTTTTGCTCATCAGTAGAGCCTGATAGACCAGCAACCTTTGCCGACAATTCCATAGCATTCTTAGGCTGACTGTCGATGCTATCTGGCGTCATATTAGTTGTCTGATACGCAACATATGGATTTGAGAGAGTAACGATGACTGGCTCTACTTGACCTTGCCTATCTGCCTGCATACGCAAACCCATTGGCTGCATACGTTCAGCCGATAATAGTCGAACGTAGCTTAACGAATCGGTCAGATGCTCATAAAAAGCGCGGTTTTTGCGGGATTCACTGCTACCGACAGACAAACTCATTATGCCAGCAAATATAGACAAGATAACCACTACCACCACGATTTCCACCAATGTAAAACCAGCCTGTGTCCGACTATTTATTGGTGAGACTGATGATAAGCGATAAGTATCAGTTGATATGGAGGCGCAGCGGCGACAATGGTCTGTAGGTCTTGTATCTAAGCAGCTTGACTGAGACGTTTGACTAATTAGAGTAAAAGAGCAAGTAGCCGCTGAACTGGACTGCGTCTTAGCACTGACCGGCATATTGCACCTATAAGCCCAATTTTAATTGTCGCAGAATGAGAAAGGAATTTTGAAGAATATTAGAAGATATATGAATTAATACTGCAAATCGTGCTGCAATAGTAAGCATTACAACACGATTTGTTAAAACCAAGAAAAGTTCATAACCCAAAAATTACTTGCTACTTTATTAATAGCTACTTTAGTAGTTGGTATTGCGGTGCTCTTCTGATTCAGTATCGATTTGCTCTACCAGCTCTTGCATGTCCTCATCCATGACCTCTTCATCATCAGCAGGATAATGGCTTGGCAACTCTAGCACTTGCTGAACAAAAGCATAACGTAGCGTATCACGGCGACCTAAATAGCGTTGGTAAAAACTTGAGTTTAGTAGCCCTGCACCGCCCTGACCAATTGCCCAAATAGACGATAGATAATCACGAGTACTCAAATTACTGTGCTCATCTTTTAAGTATGCGCTAATAATATCAATCAAACGCTTCATGCGCTGGCGACGGATATCATATAACTCACCAAACAAACGATTGAGACCTGTCACTGATGCTGCCAGACGCTCTTCAATTTGGTTCAATAGCATGGCTTTTTGCGGATTGAATAACTGCTGAAAAATCATACGGGCAACGCCTGCCGAGGGACAGTCATCAATACGGTTAATCTCAAACAATTGCTCTTCGTAACGAATAATAATACGCAGATAGAGCTCATCTTTACTGGAGAAATGCTTGTACAGGGTGCCTTTAGCCAAATCGAGCTGATCTGCCAAACTGTCTAAAGTGATATCACCATCGCCTGACTCAAGTAGCAATTGTTCTGCCATCGCTAAGATGTTCTCTTCTCGTGCCTTGAACTGGTGCTGACGACTCATAATCTCTCCTAAAACATGACAAGATTAAGCATATGACCATCAATTATGTGCGTACATTTGGCAATGAGCGTATAAAACTATACAAGAACTGCTGAAATACCATAAAAGGGATATGCTTACATTTACAAATAGTCATTGATAATCATATAGTTACATTTAGTAAATCAAATACTAAAGGGGATTGAACTATACGACTATCACATAAATGACTGACTGGTCATAGCATAACCATTTTAGCGATACTGTGCCAGTAAATTTTCAAAGTTTTTTGCGGTTAATGCTCCGACCTCGTTACTATCACAACCATACATATCTGCGATAAAGCTCGCGACGTAGGGTACGTAGGCAGGCTCATTGGGACGACCACGCTTAGGCACAGGCGCCAAATATGGACTGTCGGTCTCAATCAAGATTCTGTCTCTAGGCATGTGCCTTGCAGCATCTTGGATATTTTGGGCACTTTTGAAACTGACAATGCCTGAGAAGGAGATATAAAATCCTAAATCTAAAGCACGTTTCGCAGTCTCCCAATCTTCAGTAAAGCAATGAATGATACCATGCTCAGCACCTTCACTCTTTAGGATATCGATCGTATCTTCTTTTGCGTCACGCATATGGATGACCAGCGGTTTTTTTAGTTGCTGACTGGCATGAATATGGCGTGCAAGACTGGCTTGCTGCTCTTTTTTATTTTCTGTAGACCAGTAGTAATCTAGCCCTGTCTCGCCTATTGCCCATACATGCTCTTTATCAGCAGTCTCTATCAGACGCTCAACCGTCGCTGATTTCAGTACATCAATATCTTCACAAGGATGAATCCCTACACTCATCCCTAGATTTAGTGTCTCGTCACCGTAAGTACTAACAATATTGGCAATCTCGTCATATTCTGCAAAATCACACATGATCGCCATCGCACGGGTAACATTAGCAGTTTTCATGGCGTCAATCGCGCCAGATAATTTACCATCGTATTTCGTCAAATCTAAACGGTTGAGATGACAATGAGTGTCTGTAAACATAAATAATCTCGTTGTTAAAAACTTATCAATTAAAAGTCTGGGAATTAAAAATTTGAATCTTATTTGCATTGATTGCTGTGAAGGAAGCCGTTTTCAAGTGGCATCATATTTCCTACTTTTAAAAACCTATTCACCAATCCATGTCCTAATACATGAGACTAATTAAGAGGCACGACTCGCATCACCTCTTCTATGGTTGTCACACCTTCACTAATACGTTTTGCCCCTGATAGACGTAATGGCTGTAGACCTTCGCGATAGGCTTGTTGTTTGAGTACATCTAAGTTTGTATCGGCTGCGACCAGTTTTTTTAATTCGTTAGACAACGGCATAATCTCGTATAGGCCGACTCGTCCCTGATAACCAGTGTGTCGACAATGCTCGCAGCCTTGAGCCACATAAATTTGTGCTGGTGCAGGAGCGCGCCAAGGCTGTACCAACTCCTGCCATTGAATGGCAATCTCACTGTCTGGCACAACGTCTACTACTTTTTTGCAATGCGGGCATAGCGTACGTAACAATCGCTGTGCCATTACGCCTAAAATAGTCGCTGATGTCAAAAATGGTTGAATACCCAAATCATGCAAGCGAGTGATTGAACTTGGCGCATCGTTAGTATGTAGTGTCGAGAGCACCAAATGCCCTGTCAATGAGGCTTGTACTGCCATATTGGCTGTTTCGGCATCACGAATCTCCCCCACCATAATGATATCAGGATCTTGACGCATCAAAGAGCGAATGCCATCAGCAAAGTATAAATCAACGCCTGGATTCACTTGCATTTGGTTAAATGCAGGTTCAATCATTTCGATAGGATCTTCAATGGTACAGACATTGACTTGTTCAGTCGCTAACTGCTTGAGAGTACTATACAAGGTCGTGGTTTTACCCGAACCTGTAGGCCCAGTGACCAAAATAATGCCGTTTGGATGAGCAGTCAATTCATGCCATGTTTCAAGCTGCTTGCCGGATAGACCAAGCTGAGCAAAGGAACGCACCAGTACTTCAGGATCGAATACCCGCATGACCAGCTTTTCACCGAAGGCGGTTGGCATAGTCGATAAACGAAGCTCTGTCTCTAGTCCCTTCGGCGTTCGCGTCTTTAAACGACCATCTTGCGGTTTACGCTTTTCTGCAACATTTAGCCGCCCTAGAATTTTGATACGCGCGGTCACCGCGACGATGATTGCCAATGGCATCTCATACACAGTGTGGAGCACACCATCAATACGGAAGCGCACTTTACCTGTCTCACGACGTGGCTCTAAATGGATATCACTGGCTCGTTGCTCAAAGGCATATTGCAACAGCCAATCAACGACTCTGACAATATGCTGATCATTGGCATCGGGATTAGTATTGTCACCCAATTGCAATAATGCTTCGACATTGGTCACATCGGCAGCTGCACGCTTATGGACACTGTTTGCGCCTGCAATCGCTTGGGTGACTTGATAGAACTCTTGCCGGTAGCGTTTAATCTGCTCAGGATTGATATAGACCGTACGATAGCTTTTTGATTTGATCAATTTTTCAATACTTGAATGCCAGTCAGTATAAAAAGGCTGATCCGTTCCAATAATCACTTCGTCTACAGCGACCTCAATCGGTAAAATATGCTGTGAACGTGCATATTCAAATGACATCAATTGTGTGACCGCAGGGACATCAACTTTTAGAGGGTCAATACGAACGAGAGACATATCTGCTTTAGCCGCCAACCATTGGTTGAGCCAAGCCAAAGTTAATTTATTTTCAGCGCTATTGTCCGTCGCATGGCCATTCGGCAAGCCAAATTCACTAATCGTTAGTAAAGGATGCTGCGCTTTATCGCGACGGCTAGTAATAACTAGGTTATAGCCGCGTTGGTCAATCACTTTATCTGCCAATAGCTCATCTAGACACCAACGCAAATCAATCACTATCGAGTACTGTTGAGCAGACATATCTCTCTTCTTCTATTATTTTAAAATTTGTTGTCAAAAATGATATCAATGCAAGCCAGTTATATTGCAACTACAGCGATTATCTGTAGCTGTCCTGAGTCTATCAACTGGAAACTCACATCAACCGATTTATAACGCATAACAAATGGCGTGGCTATCTCTGTCCGTCGATAAGCTGGACGCGGGTCTTGAGCAATTAATGCTTTGATAATACTAATATCTGAGGCTATCAACTGATTTTGTATACGATGAATCGTAGACGCAACTGTCGCATTACTCAATCCAGTGTTTGCGTCATTGATACTTGTATCATTATTAGCATTACTAGGCTCGCCTGCGCTTACTAGCATCATAAACTGTTCGTTGGCGGCATCGGTCACAGTCACAGTTAATAACTCTGGAGCGGTTGGTGCGAATCCATTCTCTGTCTGAATCAGCGCATCACTATAGGCCACATATGGCTTTATATCGATGATTGGCGTGCCGTCTATCATATCAGCACCTTTGATAATCAATAATACACGGCCTTGGATTATTTTGACTTGTTCGAGCTTGACGACAGATAGGCCTAGCCCTGAAGGCCGATACATACTGCGACTGGCAAACACCCCTATTTTTTGATTACCACCCAATCTTGGTGGGCGTACTTGAGCGCGAAAGTCACTACTGGTTTTATTATTGTTTTTATATCGATAATTATGATGAAACTGCCAACTCACCCATATATGACTAAACTTGTCCAAGCCATCAAATGCAGCTGGCGTATCATATGGTGCTAACATTTCAATAACACTAGTCAGAGCAACCAGGTTTGGCTGGCGCGGCGCACCGAATTTTTGTGAAAGCGGCGCACGATGATAGCCAATAACAGGAGCTTGATGGTAGTTATCTAATAGGGGGGTCTCATCAAGCATATGCCAACTCCAATAATACAAAACTGGCCTGATAAGGCAGTTTTGCCAAATGATACAAAATTACTCACTAACGATATTCCATTTTATCATGCTAGACAATCACTGCTAGACGGATTTTTATTTTAAAGTTTGGTATTATGAGCAAGAAATTTGATGAGAGTCATTTACATTTGGATGATATAACCAGTAATGCTGTCATCGTTGACGCAAATTTACTATGTCTAATGACGTAATAGCTGGCTGTATATAAGCTGATAAACCAGCTGTATTACGCTTACTCATCATTTACTCGTTCATAAAAATAGCAGTTTCGACAACGATTAAAAGACTGATACGTTTTTATAATGTTCAATTTAACATTGAAAATTCTGATTTAATACCTGTCTCTTATACACATCTGACGCTGCCGACGATATGCAGTGTGTA
>CAJXUF010000077.1 GCA_913061175.1 uncultured Psychrobacter sp. | reverse complement strand
AGCGTCAGATGTGTATAAGAGACAGCCTACTAGCAATTTAAAAAAGTAGTAATAATTGCCTGAGCAAAAATTAAATAAAGATACTTAGATCCAGCTCCAAATAATCCGCATATTTTAAAAATTGGTGAAAAGCAGAATTTCGATACAAAAAAAATAGTGACACTCTATCTATTCACTAGAGTATCACTATTATTGTGCTTATTTGGTGGCTACATTTAGTTGCCTGTAACGACGTTTAGTCTCTTTCTAGGACAACTCTATAGCGAGCATTGCCACTCTCTAATCGCTCAAACGCTTCATTAATCTCAGACATTTTGTATGTTTCAGTGACTGGCTGAATATTATGTCGCGCAGCAAAATCTAGCATTTTACGTAGCGTCGATGGTGAGCCAACTGGCGAGCCTGATAGACTATTCTGAGCCATAATCATTGGTGCAGCCGATATCTCTAGTGGCGCTTCTAACAGTCCAACAAAATGCAGCTTACCTTTTGGTCTTAGCGTCTTGATCACGACATCCCAGTTCATATCAACGTTCACTGTTGAGATTATTAGATCGAAAGAACCTGCGGCTTTTTCAATTTCGCTATCATCTCTTGAGTTTAGTGAATGGTGAGCGCCCATCTCTTTTGCTTCTTCCATTTTTGATTCACTGGTAAATGCTGTCACTTCACAGCCCCACGCATTGGCAAACTGCAATGCCAAATGACCCAAACCACCAATACCAATTACAGCCACTCTAGAAGTTGGTTTGATGTCGTACTGCATAAGTGGGTTAAACACTGTGACACCACCACATAACAGTGGTCCTACCGCGTTAAAATCAAGCCCTTCAGGTATCTTGATGACGCTAGTATCTTTTGCGCGTACTTTATCTGCAAAGCCGCCATGATTACCAATGATCGTACCTTCTTGCTCAGGGCATAGGTTGTGGTCTCCATCAATGCATAGATCGCAGACGTTACAGTATCCTTTATGCCAGCCAAGTCCGACTTTATCGCCCAATTCTAGATGCTTGACGTGCTTGCCCTTATTAAGAACTTTACCTGCAACCTCATGTCCACCGACAAACGGATATTGAGTCATACCCCATTCGTTTTGCCACATCGATAAATCACTATGGCAAATACCGCAGCTATGTACTTCGATTTCTACTTCGTGATCGCCTAGAGTACCTGGATCATATTCATAAGGCTCAAATTTGCCACCTTTCTCTTGTGCTGCATATGCGTTAATCATAGTTATTCCTTATTTTCTAGTTTTTTACAAATTGGTCTATAAAGATTGGTTTATCGTTCTAATAGCTACTTATCTATTAGTAAAATTAAAATAGTGCTATAAGAGATAAACAATTTCTTCAATTAATTTGGTTGGACAGACTATAGCAAAGACTGACCCAACTAATCCATTCAACTTACCAGTTTTAGACTAACGTCATACAAAGAGTCATACTTAATAGGCAGTCACTCATCAAAAATACTGCTTGTTATCAGCAACATTGTTTTACTAATTATTTGATTACTTATATAGTGCATGTCTTCTTCGATAACCTGTCAGTTTTGGCGTCTTCATTACCTGCAATAAAAGACAGACTATCATGAGTGACATTCCTAGCCAGCCAATAGGAGAGAATGTTTCACCGATTATAATGATAGCCAATATAGTGGCCATAATAGGTTCTAATAACGTGATAAGCGTCGCTTTGCTCGCCTCAATCACTCTCAACGCTTGACCAAAAAGTAAATAACCAAAGAACATCGGCGCAATTGCCAGATATAGGGCAACGTTTATATGTTTTGCATCCAAAAACAGGTTTTCCCCTGTTAATAATAATGATGGCAACAATAAAATCGCCGACAGACCAAACATGCTTGCCATCGCTGATTTCGAGTTTA
This sequence comes from uncultured Psychrobacter sp., assembly GCA_913061175.1. Lineage (GTDB taxonomy): Bacteria > Pseudomonadota > Gammaproteobacteria > Pseudomonadales > Moraxellaceae > Psychrobacter. The sequence goes on along the minus strand of CAJXUF010000077.1, from coordinate 10,645 downwards.
CCCCGTTCTCTATCATCTGACGTGCTGACCATGAGTATGTGGCATAGGTCAATCCTGCAACTAACCCTAACAATACGCCTAGTATTCGATTATTTGCTTGTGCGTTTATATCTAAATATTGGGTTTTACCTAAAGTCAGCAAAATAACGCCAACCATACCAAATATAAAACTTACCACCCATCGACTAGTGACTCTTTTATTGCTAATCAGACGCTCCATGATAACAGTGAAAAATGGTGCGCTAGCAATTGAGATCACTGTACCAATAGCGACACCTGCCAATCTCATAGAGGAATAAAAAGCCAAAGGATAGATAGCAACGCATAGACTACCGATGAATAAGAGACTGGGTTTAGAAAGTAGTTTCTGTCTATCGCTTAATAAATTATTCTTAGCATTCAATACTAGCAATACACCGCCTACTCCCATCGAAAACGCACCAACGGCTAATGGACTAACGTCAGGTATAAAAGCAGAGGCTGTACCTGTCGTTCCCCAAAGGACACTGGCAGCTATCACACATAGAACAGCACTGAAACTAGATTTATTCTGCAGCATAGTAGCTACCTCTAACGTTATAATGAATAACATTATTATAGAGGGATACAGACTACTATTTGTGCAGATTAGACGGTTTGCATGTTTAGTTAGACGTGTTTTAATTTGGAAGGGGCAATACCAAAATATTTAGAAAAACGGCGGCTAAAAGCACTAACATCCGTATAACTAACCAGTTCGGCTATAATAGCGATAGGTGAATCAGTATGTAGCAACAAAGCTTGCGCCTTTTGCATTCTGATCTTTGTAATGTACTCAGTGACGGTCTGGTTTGTTTGCGATTTGAAGTTCTTTTTGAACTGCGTAGCACTGAGACAAGAGATATCCGCCAACACTTCGACAGAAAGGTTTTTAGCAAAATTGTGGTGAATATATGATACGGCTTCTCTAATTCGAGCATCATATTGCACAAATAGATTTTGTTGTTCTAGAAGCTTATAAAAGGTATCAAACATCAGCCTCTCAACTTCAGGATTGATTTGATACCTTAACTGACTTTCTGAAAACTCTAAAAAAGCCAACAATGGCGAACTTATAGAAAAAACAATTTGTGATGAATGAAGCACATTTTCTGGTAATAAGTCTATATCCACAACGATAAACTTTGCATTCTCCTCAGCGCTAAAGTAGTGCTTTTCATTTACCTTGACGACAACACATTCACTTGGGATAACTTTTCCAGTATAACTCCCAACTTCGATATTGATTGCCCCTCGCAAAGGCAAAACAATCTGATGAAAGTCATGAGAATGCCCTTTAGTTTGACGAGTATATGACCTAATTGAGAGCGTGTTAATCATTCAGCATTTTCCAGATTGCTATTATTGTGTCGTGTCTTGGCTCACTATTTGGTTAGCTATTTGGCTCTCTATGAGAAGTAACTATTAGGGGTCACTAGGCTTACCATGTGGAGCTAGCCATTTAGCAAACCATCCTGATAAATCATCCATCAAAGTATAGACGACAGGAATAACAACCAAGCTCAATAGCGTAGAGGTTACCAGACCACCCAGTACTGCTGCTGCCATCGGTCGCCTAAAAGTAGGATCTGCATCACCCCAACCAAATACTAGGGGCAACATACCTGCACCCATCGCAATAGTTGTCATGATAATAGGCCGTGCACGCTTGCGGCATGCATCTACGATAGCCTCAAAACGCGCCAGCCCTCGGCGCTGGGCAATCAATGCATAATCGACCAATAGAATAGAGTTTTTGGTCGCAATACCCATAAGCATAATAAAGCCAATCATCGAAGGCATCGATAAGCTGCTATTAGTAATAACCAAGCCAACAAACGCCCCACCGATCGACAGAGGTAACGCCATAAGAATGGTAAAAGGCTGCAACAAACGACCAAATAGTAGAATCAGTACGCCTAAAATACAAACCACACCGACAGACATCGCAATGATAAAGCCACTAAAGAGATCAGCCATGTTTTCGGCTTGGCCCTGATCGATGATGGTAATCGAAGGCGGCAGTTGCTGCATGGTCGGCACTGCTTTGACCGCTTGTACCAAATCGCCAAGCTCGCCACTCGCAGGTTGTACCGTGATACTAATGGCACGCTCTCGATCCAACCTACTAATCTGCGCAGGCCCAGTGCCAAAGTCTAGCGTAGCAACCTCACCGACGCGCACGCCTTGACCGGCAGGCATAGTACTCGGCACGTACAAACCTTCTAGCTGATTAACATTTTGCTTAGCCACATCAGGTAAACGTACGACGATTGGTACTTGGCGCGTATCAAGATTGAGCTTGGACAATTGCTGCTCGTAGTCGCCTACAGTCGCCACACGTAGAGTCGTAGCGATATCTTGCGTGGTCACCCCTTTATCCGCCATTGCCAATCTATCTGGCGTTACCGTTAGCTCTTGACGAGGCAAACTGCGATCACTGGTCACAGCGCCTGCACTTGGCAGCCCTCGAATCTCAGACATGATTTTTTGTGCAGTTTGTTCAAGCAGTTGCGGATTGGTACTGGTTAATGAAAAGTTATAACCGCTCTCACCACCACTCGATAGACCGACAGTAAACCGTGCTCCTGGCACTTCTGTCATTAGCTTGCTAATTTTGCGCTCTATCTCTTGCTTGGTGCCTCGTTCTGCACGCGGAGCAAGCACAATATCCAAGCCAGCGATGTTTTCAGCCTTGCCGCCGCCACCATCTGACGCACCCATCGATGCCTGCGCCTCTCCCACTGAGGTAAAGATATTGGTCACCTCAGGCATGGCCAAGATACGTGCACTCGCTAGCGCTGCCACGCGCTCAGTATCTGCCAACGACACGTCAGGTGTCAGCTCAATAGCCACTCGAGTTTGATCGATATCATTATCAGGGATAAATGACGTGGGTAACAGCTTAACTAGAGCTAGCGATGCTACAAATAAAACAAGCGTTGCACCCATGGTCAACCAACGATGATGTAGGGTCCAAGACACAATCTTAAGATAGTACTTCATCATCGAGCTTTGTTTTTCGACGTGCTTTTTCTCAGGTCGCAAGATATAAGCTGCCATCATAGGGGTAATCAGGCGCGCCACCATCAGCGAGGCAAAAATTGATAAGGCAGCCGTCCAACCAAACTGACGGAAAAACTGTCCAACGATACCGCCCATAAAGGCCGTTGGTAAAAACACCGCAATCAAAGTAAAAGTAGTGGCAACAACGGCCAGACCGATTTCATCAGCGGCTTCCATCGCCGCTTCATAAGGTGTCTTACCCATGCGTAGATGACGTATGATGTTTTCGACTTCAACGATTGCATCATCGACCAGCACCCCAATAACCAGTGATAATGCCAGTAGTGAGATGATATTCAGACTAAAGCCAAATAAATACATACCCAAAAAGGTTGGAATCACTGATAACGGCAAAGCAACCGCGGCAACGATAGTCGCTCGAATATTGCGCAAAAACAGGAAGACTACCACTACAGCCAACAGCCCACCTTCGATGAGCATTCTTAACGAGGCTTCATAATCTTCTGCAATGGGTGTGGCTCGGTCATAGACTTTTTCAATACTAATATTACCGACATCCGCTGTCAGCTTGGCAAGCTCCTCATCAACCAGCTCCATCACATCGACTTCACTGGCACCGCGCGAGCGAGTGATGTTAAATGCCACTACGGTTTGACCGTCTAGCTTGGCAATTGAACTTGGATCTGCTGCGCCGTCAGTGATTTTTGCCATACGACCTAAAGCTTGTGTGCCCCCCGTAGGGACAGCCACTTGCAAATCGTTTAGCTCATTTGCCCGCTCAACGGCACCGAGAACACGGATGGTCTGAGTGGTATTGCCAACTTCCGCCTCCCCGCCAGAGCTGTCTTGCTGGATACCAGCGATTTGCTGAGATAATTGCGAAATAGAAAACTTCAGACCACTTAATGCAATTGGGTCAGCAGCAACCGTGATCTCACGCTGCAACCCGCCAACACGGCTCACGGTACTAACGCCTGGTATGTCAGATAGCCGCTTGGTGATGGTATCATCGACAAACCAAGATAGATCCTCCACGCTCATATTCTCAGCAGCGACAGAGTACGTAACCACTGGAAACCCTGCGGTAGATACTTTGGTAATAATAGGATCGTTGGCCGCAGCTGGCAGATCACCACGTACTTCACCGACTGCTGACCGCACATCGTCTACCGCTTCTTGAATATCTTTTTCTAAGGTAAATTCAGTGGCAATGGTCGCCGCACCCGTCTGTAATGTGGTGCGAATATGACTCACGCCCTCGATACTGGTCAGTTTATTTTCAATCTTTTTGGCGATATCGTTTTCGAGCTGTGAAGGCGCGGCACCTGGTAGCGTCACCGTGACCACCACCGCTGGCAAATCTATGTCCGGAAACTGCTGGACTTTCATTTTCATGAAACCGTAAATACCGCCCAACGTCAGCAGTACAAACAGCAGGATAGCAACGAGCGGGTTTTTAATCGAATAAGCGGAGACGTTTAAGCTCATGGTTGTGCCTGCACTGGCTTACTGGTTTGAGTTACACCATCAACAACACGCACTAGGTCACCGTCATTTAAAAAGCTACCGCCCTGTTTTACGATACGACTGTCACTTGGCAAAGGCTCTAGCACTGCTACGCTCTCGCCCAATCGCTCACCCAATGTGACTCGCTGCTGCTTGATACGTCCCATCGAGCGATCGTCTCGAGTAGTTGACTCGGTAACGAGCATCACATAATCATAACCATCATTACTGACCACTGCGCTATTAGGAATCGTTTGCGTACTGGTATTTCCTAATAGGAATTCGCCTGTTTGATACATGCCTGCACGTATCTTTGAGTTGGCAGCTAGGCTAGCATAAATCGTAATTTGGCGGTTGTTGTCTGCGGTGGGTGCGATGCGGTTTACTTGCCCCATCACAGTATCACCACCCGGTAGACTGACTTGTACAGACGTACCGACGTTGATATCACCGATAAGCTTAGGATCTATATCTGCTCGCCATTCCAAAACCCCGCCTTTAATAATCGTAAATAACGGATCCCCGCCTGCCACTTGACCGACTTCTACCATTCTTTCACTGATAATACCGCTGACAGGAGCGACGACTTTTGCATTCTCTAACGTTAAACGCTGATTACTCAAACGAGCTTTGGATGCTTGCAAAGAAGCTCTGGCACGTACTTCCGAGGTACGGTAGCGGTCGGCTTCTTGTTTGCTGATGGCATCGATATCGATCAATGGCAGCACACGTGCAGCATCAGCGCTAGCATTGGCAAGGGTGGCTTCCGCTTCTGCGACATCCGCTTGCGCCTGTAGCACTTGCTGCTCCATAGCATCCGTATCAAACACGGCTAAGACCTGACCCTCTCTGACCCGGTCACCTTCTTCGACCAAAATACGCTCGATAGCCACACCATTGACTTTTGCACTGACGTTCGCAGTATCTTTAGCATTGATGGTTCCATCGGCACTGAGGGTGCTGCCGATATCATCTTGGCTTGGACTGACTGTTTCTACTGAGAGTACTGATTGCTCAATACTGGCATCGCTACCAGTTGCCTGATCGTTTGCGACAGAATTAGAAGTTGCTGACTCATCTGTAGCTGCATTACTATCATTGCCCCAATACTTGCCAAGCAGCACCCCTATCACTAGCACGGCTGCCAACACGGGCCACAACCATATTGGTGGTTTTGCAGATGGCCTTTTAGATACAGTGTCAGTTTGACGATACGGCGGCAACTCAGATTCAGCTGACGGCTTAGAATGGGTTTCTTCAAAATCGCTCATGATAACTCTCTGTAGGTACAGTCAATATTGAAATACTCGATATAGAATGACTAAAAATCTCAATCATTCACAGCAATAATAAAAAGTGGCACGCAATCGAAGCAATGTTTGGACAGCCTGATATATGGCTATGAGCGTTACTTACAGCGAGTATTACGATGTTCTCTAAAGCACTGTTTATTATTATAATAGTTCATCAAATTATCGAGAATAGCATATATTTGGTCATCATCTTATTTTTATATATAGTGTCTAGCGTTCATAAATTTAATTGAAACTTAGACCGAATATATATGCAGTATTAAAGGCATATTGACCAATTTAAGGCAATAAGATCGCGTATAGCCAGTCGCTGAATATCTGATGTATTCAACGACTGACTATGGATGGAGTGTTGTCTATAAAGAATTTTAACGTTGCGGCCATGCTGTTTGATTATATCCAGAGCTAGGTTCAATGACGCAATGAACCTATTTGCCAATACCGGTACTACACACTAAGCACTAAGCATTGGTATAGCGACTTGCCTCAGGCATCCAGCGATGAATCAATTGACTGACATCTGCTTTTCGCGCAGGGTCTGCTATCAAATGCTTCGCTAACCGCTGAGCAATAGCGAATAATTGCTCATCACGGATCAGATCAGCCAGATAGTAGCCAACGTTACCTGTTTGACGTTTGCCTAACAGCTCTCCTGGCCCACGTAGCTCTAAGTCTTTTTGAGCAATGACGAAGCCATCAGTACTATCGCGTAGGACATTTAGTCGCTCTGTGCCAGTCTCCGATAGCGGCTTTTGATATAACAGTACACAGAAGCTTTTGGTCGAGCCACGTCCGACTCGCCCGCGTAGCTGATGCAATTGGGATAATCCCAAACGCTCCGCATTTTCGATAACCATCAATGACGCATTGGGCACATCGACCCCTACCTCGATGACAGTCGTCGCAATCAGCAAGTCCAAATTACCTGCTTTGAACTCCTGCATAATGGCTTGCTTATCAGCAGACTTCATTTTGCCATGCACTAGTCCAATACGAATATCTAGACGTTCATTTAAATCCTCATAAGTAGCTTCAGCTGCCTGCGCATCCAATACGCTAGAGGCCTCTACCAGTGAGCATACCCAATACGCTTGCCTGCCCGCTTCGCAATTAATCGCAATACGTTCTATGACTTCATCGCGTCGATTGCGATCGATAGTTACCGTCGTAATTGGGGTACGCCCCGGTGGCAATTCATCAATGATTGAGGTATCCATATCGCCATAAACGCTCATCGCTAAGGTTCTTGGAATCGGTGTTGCAGTCATGATTAGCTGGTGCGGGGTGCTATTAGCAACGCCTTTATTGGTCAATGCCATGCGCTGCTCAACACCGAATCGATGTTGCTCATCAATGATAACCAAGCCTAATTTAGCGAACTGAACTTGCTCCTGAAACAGTGCATGAGTACCAACAACCACTTGCACGGTGTTTTCTGCAACCGCTTCCAATGCTTCTCGGCGTTGTTTGGCCGTTTGCTTACCTACGAGCCAACCGACACCAATACCTAATGGCTCAAACCATTGCTTAAAATTCAGTAGATGCTGCTCTGCCAAAATCTCAGTCGGTGCCATTACCGCGACCTGCCAGCCACTATCTAGCGCATAACCTGCCGCACCTGCTGCCACCAACGTCTTGCCAGCACCCACATCTCCCTGTACCAGTCTTAGCATCGGAATTGAGGTTGCCATATCCGCAGTGATGTCTTTCATCACTCTTTTTTGCGCACCCGTTAAATCAAAAGGCAATGCAGAAAACAGCTTGTCAGCAAGAGGACTGTTGGTAGTGCATTTGGGCGCTTTATGCTGATGTAGCTGTTGGCGACGATATAGTAAACTGAGCTGGTGCGCAGTCAACTCTTCAATAATCAAGCGCTGGCAGGCAGCATGCGTACGGGCACTGAGTTGGGTGAATAGTTTGTATTGCTGAGACGCGCTCGTATAAGTAGGCGGCGTATGCAGCAGTACCAATGCTTCAAATATCGTTAAATTATAGACATTATGCTGAGCAATACTGGCCGCGACGCTATGTATGTCATTATCTGCCTGATAGTTAGAAGGACTGGGTTTGTATACGCTATTGCCAATCGCATTGCTAGTCATATTGTCAGGTACACTGCGTGCTAACGTCGAGAAAATATCTTCGGTATATTCGGCCTCTGATACTGTTGATTTAGATGGCTCAAAAGGCACTAATGGCAAATCGGATACAACTGCAAAATCTTCAGCCGTAAACAATGTCATCGGCAGACCTTGGCTCCGAACTGTTTGCAATGCCAGTTTAATTAAAGTACGCAGCTTGTTTTGATGTAAACCTTTGACAGTAGGATAAATAGGCTGCAATCCCGTATCAGTCATGACTGTATTGTCAGTGATAATTTGATATTCAGGATGATGTATCTGCTTGCCGTAGCGGCTGACTTTGACCTCACCAAACAGCTGTAAGCGTGTCCCCAAATTCATGGTTTGTACCAGACCACGATAGACCTTAAAAAACCGCAACGATATCGTACCCGTATCATCGTCCACCGTCACAGTCATCCCACTGCGCTTGGTATCGACATGGACGATATGGCCAGTAATTAGCGCTGATTGTCCATGTTCTACATCGGCGATTGATACCAGTCGACTACGATCCTCATAATCACGGGGCAAATGTAACAGCAAATCGAATATCCGCTTGATATTCAATTGCGCCAACTGCTCTGCCACTTTTACCCCCACACCTGCTAGCGCAGATACTGGCATATCTAGTGCTGACAACGGCATGTCAGATCTAAAGTGATCTGACGAGTTGGCTGAGGCATGACTCTCCGATATTGGCATTAAAGATCCTAACAATATTATTTTTAATTTTTGTATGCTAAATCGAGCATTTTTAATAGGCTGCACATGATGACTTGTACCACAGAATAGCGATGACGATAGTACGTATAAAAAATTCGACTCATTTCATTATAGCTAACAATACAATTGCTTATGCTAGGCTATTTAGTAAAATAGCATCTATACAGTCCATCTACTATAGATAAACCACTTCTCCTCATCATACCAATAACTGATGTCTGTTTTTTTGAATTATGGCAATTTCATAAGGTGTTTTTCTATGCTTGTTTCTATTTTGCCTCGTCAGTTTCGTCACAATCTGATTCGCCATAATCTAAAATTACTGAGGTTGAGCTTAATACCTATACTCGGTTTGTATATTAGTGCGTGTAGCACACTGCCATCGACTATTCCTGCAACGCCAGAGCCTGTTATTAAGGTCCCTACTGTCGCACTGGTATTGGGTGGTGGTGGCGCAAAAGGGTTTGCCCATGTGGGCGTCATTAAGGCGCTAGAAGAAAACGGTATCAAACCAACATTGGTGGTCGGGACGAGTGTGGGTAGCTTGATTGGTAGCTTATACGCCAGTGGTTACACGCCGGCACAGCTTGAGCAATTGGCACTGACCACTACAGATAGCCAGCTCACAGACTTTACCTTGTCCAATCAAGGTTTTATCGAAGGTATTAAGTTAAAAAACTTTATTAATAGCAAAGTGAATGCGCAAGTCATAGAGGATTTCCCTATTGCTTTTGCGGCAATCGCAGCAGAGAAACACACTCTAAACAAAACAGTCTTTACCACTGGTGATGCTGGGCTTGCCGTACAAGCATCCTGTAGCGTACCCAATATTTTTATTGCCCCACGCATTCCTGAAAAGGTCGGTAAAAAATATATCGATGGCGGTGTGGTCAGCTTAGTACCCGTAGATAGCGCCTATGACTTGGGTGCTGATATTGTCATTGCTGTAGATGTAACGGGAGCTCAAGGCAGTGATAATACTAATAATCAAATACCGACTATGAACTCGTTGAGTGACTTCTGGGGCTTTCTAGAAACCAATATTCTAGCTACCAACCTAACTGCTAAGCGCTCCGCATCAAGTCAGAGTGAGCGGGAACGAGCAGATATCGTCATTGTACCAAATGTGGGACACATCAGTTCAATAGATACTAGGCAGCGACGCAGTCTAATACAAGCAGGTGCTCAAGCTACAACGCCGCAAATCAATGCAATTAAACAGCTTATCCGAGAGAAATCTAGTAGCAAATATGCCACGCTGTAATTGAATATTTTACTTACTTATCAGTAAAATTATCAAACGTCCTAATACACCATAAAAAAGCACCGCAGCTATAAACTGTGGTGCTTTTTTATTGATAGCTTTCAGTACTAAACGGATAGTTTTCAGTGCTAATTGTATCAATGCTAGCTAAATTCTAATCTAAAAATTCAGGACTATTTGACACGCGCGCGGTATTTTACAGCGACAGTATCATTTAGACCTACGCCTTCTAAGTCCCAACGTACCGCTTTATAGTATTTAAGCGCGACATCTTGTAATTGATTATCTACCTTGGTACGTAATGGCATGCGAGCAAAATTATTTCCATCTACACTGCCATATGGGAATTCAGGAGCAACCGTCTTTAATAGTTCTACCTGCTCTGGAATACTCATCGTAACGGTCATTTTACGTACGCGGTCTGCATTGGTATTGGTAAAGTAACCTTGATACTCCAATACATTACCTGCCTGCAAACGAGTATTGGTATCTACAGGGACAAGAACTTCTTGACCGTTGGCATCAACGCTGACCAACGATGCTGTGATTCTACTATTAACGGCCTGAGCACTTGAATTGCTGGTCTTGTTAGCATTTGTCTGAATAGCCATTGAGCTATCAACCTGTCTCTTATACACATCTGACGCTGCCGACGATATGCAGTGTGTAGA
>CAJXUF010000076.1 GCA_913061175.1 uncultured Psychrobacter sp. | reverse complement strand
TCTACACACTGCATATCGTCGGCAGCGTCAGATGTGTATAAGAGACAGTAATACAACAATAAACCTTTAACGTAACAGTCCTGAAAAACGCCAACAAATGGCGTTTCGGTCAATTTCTCGACCTAATATAAAAAATTATTAATACTGTTCCCAATGCCCATTGCGTAGCAACAACTGACGGTCAGCAAGCGCCGCCAAATTGCGGTCGTGCGTCACCATAAGTAGCGCAGTTTGCATGGTGCTTTGTAGTTCTGACAACAGGCCAAAGACGCTTTGCGCATTATCATAGTCCAAATTACCTGTTGGCTCGTCCGCCAAAATAAGCGATGGCTTAGTCACTAGCGCGCGTGCAATTGCCACACGTTGGCGCTCGCCACCTGATAGCTCACCTGGTCTATGCATCAAACGATGCTCAAGACCGACATTTTCTAGAATCTCAACTGCCTGCTTACGAGCATCAGTCGTTGATACTTCTGGACGCATGAGCAATGGCATGGCTACGTTTTCGATTGCTGTAAATTCTGCCAATAGATGGTGAAACTGATAAATAAAGCCCAAATGCTTGTTGCGCATAGCTCCACGCTCAGTTTCATTCATGCTATTTAATAACTGACCATGCAACCAAACCTCACCACTGGTTGGTGTATCTAGACCGCCAAGCAAATGTAGCAGTGTACTTTTACCTGAACCACTGGTTCCAACGATAGCGATGCGCTCACCCGCATGAACAGTCAGATCAAGACCAGTCAATACTTGCGTACTGACCGCGCCTTCATCATATATCTTATTGATATTGGTCGCCTCTAAAATGGCAGACATAGCGCTTCCTTTATTTTATTTATTTCGGTATTTATTTCAACATTTAGGCGTTTGGGATTACTCATAGCGTAGCGTTTGAGCAGGCTGAATCTTAGCCGCTCGGCGTGCTGGATAAATCGTTGCCAAAAAGCTCAGTACAAACGATGCACCTGTGATTAATACCACATCCAACAAACGCAGCTGCGATGGCAAGTAATTGACAAAATACGCATCAAACAGGTTCAGACCAAAGGCTTGATTAATAAAGCCTAAAATATCGCTAACTGTAAGCGCAAATATCACACCCAATATCGTACCAGCGATAGTACCGATGACACCGATGACCACACCTTGAACCATAAAGACTTGCGTAATCAAGCGAGGAGACGCACCAAAGGTTTTTAAGATTGCGATATCTGCTTTTTTATCGGTCACTAGCATGACCAGACTTGAGACAATATTAAAAGCGGCAACTAAGATAATCAAAAATAGTAATAGGCCGACCATGGCTTTTTCCATTTGAATTGCCCCAAACAGATTGCCATGGGTCTGTGTCCAGTCATTTGGATATAGCTTTTCAGGTGCGATAGCAGCCGCTTTTTCCGCAGCTATCGGTGCAGTAAAGATATCGTTAAGCTTCATGCGTACGCCCTGCGCGCCTTCTGGCAAACGCAGTAATTTTGCCGCATCTCCCATCGGGATAAACGCCATGAGACTGTCTACTTCTGGGCTGATCGTAAAAATGCCTGTCAGAGTAAAACGCTTAAATCGCGGTATCACGCCTGCTGGTGATGGCGACGCTTCTGGCAATACCAGCGTCACTTTATCCCCTATTTGCAAACCCAAAGACTGCACCATCTCCTCGCCCAACACGATACTGAAGTCACCGCTTTTCAGGGTGTCAATACTACCTTCTATCATGTGCTCATTGATAATGGAGACGTTTTTTTCGTATTCAGGCTCGACGCCTGTCACCATGATACCTGCGACCTGACCATTTGATGTCAGCATCCCTTGCAGTTGAATAAATGGTGCCACAGCTGCCACTTCTGGGTCTTCTTTGATCTGATCAGCGAGCTGTTCCCAGTCGCCAATGATTTCTGATGAGACCACAGTAGCCTGCGGCACCATCCCCAAAATGCGGGTTTTCAGTTCACGGTCAAAGCCGTTCATCACTGATAGCACCGTAATCAATACGGCAACCCCAAGCGTCAGACCAATCATCGAGATGAGTGATATAAAGGAGATAAAGCCATTACTACGTTCTGCTCGGGTATATCGTAAGCCGATAAATAACGCTAAAGGACGAAACATATTCAAACTCTTTATCTTATCTACGTGCGACTTTATATAGGTTGCATAACGAGCAGTAGTAAATGCATCATACAGTTGCTACTACTCACATATAAATCAAACACAAAAACAGGGGGTCAGACGAGCCAATAACAGCTGTCAAAAGGGAGCTAGTTTGACACAAACTAGCTGATATGTGCCAGTCATTAGCAACAACTGAGAGTATTTTTTACCAAAAAACTGGGTTTTGTTATTATTTTTTATAGGGGGCTTGCTATTAGCTGTACCAATACCTATATATTATATGCTAAAGACAATTGTCATTAACCCCTCATTGAGGTTTACTCGCTATTTACTGATAATATCGCTGACCATCATAAACCAATCATTTAAAATATTGGATGGTACACAAGCAAACACAGTATTAGATACAAACCTCACGCTGACTTAATTTTGAGTATTTTCATGACCATAAATTATCAATACAAAAACATTCAATCTCCCACCAAGATCACGTTGACCGACGAGCAATCTGCAGGTCACGCTGATCACTGGCGTATTCTGACCGATGATATGAGTCATGATGTGCCTGAGTGGCTACAAAAAATGATTGAAGTCGCCGCGATGCCTAAAGGCTTGAACAACAATGTCAGTGCAAAAGACAGCTGCCTGCTTCTATCAGAAGATCAGCCTTGTCATATTAATCAAGTGCTCGCGATGAAAGATGGTAAGCCAGAGTGCTTTATCAATGCTTATCCTTGTGTCGATAGTCCTTACGGATTGAACTGTAAAATTGAGCGTGTCATCGCCAATGACAACTCACACGATGCCGTGTTGCGCTTACGTACTGCTGATGGCAGCATTATTTATGCGTTTGATCAACTCTATACGACCAATCGTCATCTCTATCAACGCGATACCTCTTACTATGTCAACTTTAGTGCTTGGGCGCATGAAATTAAGCTAAGCGAGCAAAACGAAGTCATCATGGTCGAAGACCAAGAGTCTATCCGTTATCACCGTGCCTTTAACGACATCGTGGCAGCAAATGACGGAAAAATCCCTGATGACCTGCAAGAGCAAATCAGTGAATGGAAGCCTGAAACCAAAGAACAAATGGCACCTGTCGAGATTAACTTGGGCCATATGTGCGCTTACTTGTTTGGCGATACACTAGGACAAGAAGATGAAGCTTGGTGTCAGGGTCAAGTCCTTGGCAAGCAAGAAACTGTATTTAATGGTAAATCTATCATTTTGTTTGACGTGGTGACGCTACGTGAGCAAGATGCAGATCCTTTTGTAGTGCGTATCGGTGCGCTCAACACTGCTGAGACTAATAGCATCAAAGTACATGACTACGTCCAAGCAAACGTATGGCTGCAAGCAGCAATATACAAAGAAAACCAATCAAATGCGACGCAGCAATCAAAAGCTAGCTAGGCTGTTCGAGAGACTTTTTATGCCTATTTGATTGCGCAATAAAAAAGCCCCTAATATGAATTAGGGGCTTTTTTGTGTCTTATGGATTCTTACAACCCAAAAACGTAACGTAAGATTCGTATAAATAGACGATTAAGCCATCGTCGTCATTGATTTGATACGAGTGTATAGCTCTTTTTGCTCTGCACTTGGTCGAGCAGTCTGTACTGCCATTAGCTGTGACATATCGCCTTCGACGCGGATTTTGCCACTCATAAACGCACCCATGATTTGATTGGTATCAAAATCAGTGATGATAGACTGTAGGATATCGCGATCTAATAGCAGAGTCGTCGTTGCATTATCGTTTAAGCCGCGATGCAGCAGACCATTGGCAAAATTGGCTTCGATAGTTTTATCAGCTTCAGCCACTTTTAAGTTGACGACCATATTGGCAAGTACTGGTGGTAAGTTTAACTCACCTGCTTCGTTGCCCATTTTTTCTACTTGCTCAAACCATTCATCTGTCAAAAAAACTGCCATATTATATTATCCTTAATTGATATTCTGTCAGGCCAATATCCCTTGAGGCACTCTTGGCCTAACTATTAGAATTATTAAAATGATTGCTATCAATAGACCTATGCAATACATAGCCATTAATGACGTTCAGCCTCATTATAAAGGGCGACTTGATAAGAAGTAAAACCTATTTATCGGCTCAGCAATGTTATTGTTACAAAACTTCTTTGCAGGTCTACGCTTATGTTTAGCGAGCGCCTCCCCTATTCAATCAAGATGAGCATCTAGAATAGTGACAAAATTGTGTATAAAATAGAGGAGTAGCACAGCAATAATAAGTTGCTCGCTAACATTTATACCAAAGAGTTTGTATTTTGGCGCATAGTTCTGATGATATTTAATTAGGATTGCGTTACAATACCCTTAAACAGAGTCGGGAGTTTTAACCAAACATTACATAATCGTGTTTTTTGTCAGCCGCCGCTAGCATACATCTATGGTCAATGCGTTTTAATAGCCCTATAGATATGGGTATCTATCTTCATTAGTACAGATTTTTTCGTAATAATTAAGATACATATTTAGCCTTATGAGATGTTTGATGCTCAAAACGGCGCGTCTTCTTATTTACCTTGATGATCTATTAACAATCCTATTATCGATTGACCTTGAGTAAGGTGCATGAAGTGCCTATTTCTATTTATTAGTATTAACTGATAGACAGCAAGGGCCTGAATCGATATTTAATGATGTCATTGCGCTAAGTAAGTCAAAAAACAACATGTGTTGGCACCAGTATAAATATGAATTTGAGAGTATTTATAGTGCAGACAGCATAGATTGTTGGTTAATTCTGTTGATAATTCGGGCTGTAAAGGAATCATCCAATGAGTTTACAAAACACAGCAGTCGCCCCAGTTGACCGTGAGTATGAAATTACTGTCGTAAGATTTTTTACGATCATGGCTGTCGTTTGGGGCATCGTCGGCATGAGTCTTGGTGTGTTCATTGCTTCACAGTTAGCATGGCCAGCACTCAACTTTGACATTCCATGGCTGACCTTTAGTCATTTAAGACCACTGCATACCAATGCGGTGATTTTTGCGTTCGGTGGTTCTGCCCTGTTCGCAACGTCTTACTACATCGTTCAGCGTACGTGTAAAACGCGCTTATTTGCGCCGTACTTGGCTTGGTTCACCTTTTGGGGTTGGCAGGCAGTCATTGTTGCTGCCGTCATCACGCTTCCTCTAGGTTTGACTTCAAGTAAAGAATACGCTGAGCTTGAGTGGCCTATCGATATCTTAATTGCCTTGGTATGGATTTCTTATGCCATCGTATTTTTCGGTACACTCATCAAACGTAAAACCTCACATATTTATGTGGCTAACTGGTTCTTTGCCGCCTTCATCATTACGATTGCACTACTACACATCGTAAACAGCATGGCGATTCCTGTTAGTGCGTTTAAATCTTACTCGCTATTTGGCGGTGCAACTGATGCGATGGTGCAGTGGTGGTACGGGCATAACGCGGTAGGTTTTTACTTAACGGCAGCCTTCCTTGGAATGATGTATTATTTCGTTCCTGTACAGATTGGCCGTCCTATCTATTCTTATCGTTTGTCTATCGTTCACTTTTGGGCATTGATTGCTTCATATATGTGGGCTGGTGGTCACCATTTGCATTATTCAGCGCTTCCTGATTGGACGCAGTCTCTTGCTATGGTCTTCTCAATCATCCTATTCGCACCATCTTGGGGTGGTATGATTAACGGTGTACTAACGCTATCAGGTAGTTGGGATAAGCTGCGTACCGATCCGATCATTCGCTTTATGATTGTTGCATTGTCGTTCTACGCGATGTCGACGTTCGAAGGCCCAATGATGTCTATCAAAACAGTGAATGCGCTATCGCATAACACTGACTGGACAGTTGGTCACGTACACTCAGGCGCACTTGGCTGGGTTGGTATGATTACGATTGGTTCGCTATACGTACTGTTACCACGTATTTATAACAAACCGAAAATGTACTCTATCAGCTTAATCACCACGCATTTTTGGCTTGCGACTGCAGGAACGATCTTTTATATCGTGTCTATGTGGATCTCAGGTATTGGCCAAGGCATGATGTGGCTTGCTACTAACCCAGACGGTACTTTGGTATATAGCTTCGTTGATACTGTTGAATTCTCGCATTTCCCATATATTGGCCGTGCATTTGGTGGCTTCTTATATGTATCGGGTATGTTTGTAATGGCTTATAACTGCTATAAAACACTCAAAATGCCAGAAGGTAAGCCTGTAGATGTCGCTGATCCAACGGATCATGAACCTAGTGTCGAAAAACCTTCGACAGCTAACGTATAAGGAGCGATCATGGCTGGTACACCGCATGAAATTATTGAAAAAAATACAGGCTTGTTAGTCATTGGTATCGTGATTGCTATTAGTTTTGCAACGCTAGTTGAAATCGTGCCATTGATCTATGACAACAAGGGTCCTGAAGAAGGTGGGGTGAACGCTCCCCTTCCCGCTATGGAGCCTTGGACAGCGCTTGAATTTGAAGGTCGTGATATTTATATCCGTGAAGGATGTCACGTTTGTCATACTCAAATGGTTCGCCCATTACGTGCAGAAGTTGAACGTTATGGACCATATTCACGTGCCGCTGAGTCGACGTGGGATCATCCATTCTTATGGGGATCGAAACGTACTGGACCAGATTTAGCACGTGTTGGTGGCCGTTATTCTGAAGATTGGCAAAAGCAACATTTGATCAATCCACGTTCGCTAGTGCCTGAATCAGTTATGCCAGGTTTCCCTTGGTTGGCGACTAACGAAGTAGATGGCGAAAACATTCAAGCTAAAATGCGTCTATTCCGCGATCGCTTCGGTGTTCCTTATACTGAAGAAGACATTGAAGGCGCTCCAGATGCAGTGCTTGGCGCTACTGAGCTTGACGCTTTGGTCGCCTATCTACAGCAGTTAGGTACCGCAATGGAAGGACAGCGCTAATGGGTATTGGTGAATTACAAACAATTGCGACCGTTTCTGCCTTTATTGCCTTCGTAGGCGTTGCATGGTGGGCGTATTCGCCAAAAAACAAAAAACGCTTCGAAGAAGATGCACAACTTGCGCTTGATGACGAGGATATAAAATCTCTGTCTGAAGAGCAGCGCAATAAGGATAAATGATGACATTTTTTTGGAGTTCTTGGATCACGCTAATCAGTTTCGGTTGCTGGCTTTTTATTCTTGGCGTTCTGCTGTTTGTACTAAAATACAAACCAGACGTTGAGGAAGACGGTACCACTGGTCATGAATACGATGGTATCCGAGAATACGACAAAGCACTTCCTAAATGGTGGTTGGTGATATTTTTTGGTTCAATCGTTTGGGGTGTGGCGTACTGGGTATTCTTTCCAGCTATGTTCCCAGCACATTGGAAAGGTATCGCCACCGTAGAAGTTGACGGTGAGACTGTACCGTGGACCTCTAAAAACGAGTTGTTCAGTGAGCTTGAAAGTAACAACAAAGTATTTACTGATAACTTTGAAAAAAGCATTTTGGTAAAAGCAGATGCTGCAGGCGCGACTGCGACATTAGGGTCGTTGAATGAGTTACAAGCGACCATGCGTCGTAGCGAAAACCCACCAGCAGATCTACAGACTAAAATTGACGAAAAAGTTGCAGAACTTGCTCCTTATGTCGAAAAGCTGTCTGAAAATCCAAATGCTTTAAAAGTTGGTAGCCGCTTGTTCATACAGAACTGTTCTGTATGTCATGGCTCTAACGCTAAAGGTGCGACAGGCTACCCTAACCTAACGGATAACGATTGGTTATACGGCGGCGAAGCTAGCAACATTCTGACCACGCTACATAATGGTCGTATTGGCGGTATGCCTGCTTGGCGCGATCAGATCGGCGAAGACGGTGTACGTGCAGCTTCTGAATATGTATTGTCACTATCTCCAAATAACGGTAGTAAGAGTAACGGTGAACTTGACCAAACTTTGGTTAATCAAGGCGAAGCTATCTTTAAGCAGCAGTGTGCACTATGTCACTCTGAAAGCGGTAAAGGTATGATTTCAGCAGGTGCACCGAACTTGACTGACAATATCTGGTTATATGGCGGTGAGCGTGAGACTGTACGTAATACATTACGTTATGGCCGTGCTGGCGTTATGCCTCAGTGGGAAACTAAGCTAGGTAATGAGCGTATCATGCTACTTGCTGCTTATATCTACTCACTATCAGATAAAACAGGCAAATCACCTGAAGCAGCACCGGTTACTGCTGCAGCTACTCAGCCTGTAGCAAATGAAGAAGCAACTGCTAACTAAGACGTTGTTACTGTACTGAATATGGACGAGATTTAATAAAGGGAGAACTGTTATTGCAGTTCTCCCTTTTGCGTATAGCGGTATTGATTTTCGTTTAGAAATGACAATGATGAGCGGCTATGAACACTAGAAAACGTTCTCATATATTCGTTGCTTTTTATGATTATCACCCCATTATTAGTAGGGAGAATGTTAGAATAGCTATTTTTTAAAATAGTCTATCAGTCATGGCTTTATATCGCTCTGACTCAATCACATAACACTATAGTCAAGTTTATATAAATTAGATACAGGCTCGTTTAGTCTACTATTTGTATTACTTTCACTTCTCTTTGCTTGTATCAAGGTTATGTTGAACCAACTATATTTACAATCGATCATTTGGTAAGCAGATTAGAAAGTTTTTTATCGAATTTTTTATCCGCTATTTACTGACATTGATAACATCATACACTCATATACCTCGACGCTAGAGGTGTTTGTTCATCATGCCAGCAGACTGATTCTTTTTTTAAAGAGGCACGTTTATGTCAGCACAACAACCCAATAAAATTCCTGTACAACAAGTCGATCTTGATGCAACCAAGTATCGTGTGCATCCGAGGTTTGTCACAGGTTTTTATCAAAATATTCGTGTCATCACGATGTATGCTCTTTTGGCGGCTTTTTTACTTTTGCCATGGCTGCGCTATAATGATAGACAAGCGATATGGTTTGATGTGCCATCGCAGCATTACTATATTTTTGGCATGACATTTTTGACGCAAGATTTTTATTTTATTGCTGCATTTGCCATTATTGCCGCGTTTACGCTGTTTATGGTGACGGTATATGCAGGGCGCGTTTGGTGTGGTTACGCCTGTCCTCAAACGATATGGACGCATCTATATCAATATGTTGAAAAATGGGTGATTGGCGATCGTAATAAACGCATCAAGTTTGATAAAGCACCGTTAAGTGCGAGCAAAGTATTCAAGCGTACAGTTGTGTATTCAATTTGGTTTTTGCTTTCTGTGATTACAGCGGCGACCTTTGTTAGTTATGTGGCGGGGACAGATTCTTTATATCACAGCTGGCAGTCAATAGGAATGATTCCGTTCCCTGATTGGCCAACGTGGGTATGGGTCTCAATGTTTATCTTTACCTTTGCTACTTATGCCAATGCAGGCTACATGCGTGAGCAGATGTGTGTACAGATTTGTCCTTATGGCCGCTTTCAGAGTGTGATGTTTGATAAAGACACATTGATCGTATCTTATGATTATGAACGCGGTGAGCCGCGCGGCGCTCGTAAAAAAGGCACAAATCCAGAGCACTTAGGCGACTGCATTGAATGTACCATGTGTGTGCAGGTCTGCCCTACTGGTATCGATATTCGTGATGGTTTGCAAGTTGCCTGTATTCAGTGTGCAGCTTGTATTGATGCTTGTAATGAAGTGATGGACAAGGTCGGTTATCCGCGTGGTCTGATTCGTTATACGACCGAACGTCAGCTGGCAGAAAAAGAGCCAAGCCGCGTACTGCGCCCACGATTATTTGCTTATTTGACATTATTAGCCGTGCTATGTGGCGGTGTGATATATGCATTAACCGATCGCGTGCCATTGGAAATTGATATCCGCCGTGACCGTAATCAGTTATCGTCTATCAACAATCAAGGCATGATCGAAAACAGCTATATCGTCAAATTAACCAATAAAACGCAGGATGCTCATACCTACACGATAACGCTTGCACCGCAAGAGGGACTGAGTTTAGAGCTGCGTTTTAACGATGTGCCACTAGAAGCAGGCGAAAGCTTTGATATGCCAGTGAGTATTTATGGCGATCCTGATGTAATAGAGTTTGGCCAAACGCCTGTCACGCTAAATGTGAGCAGCGAAAACGGTAAGTACAAGGTAAGCAAACAAAATATCTTTACGACCCAAGGTCAGTAAATGATTAGCAGACCTATTGTTTAATTTCATGTATATCATTCGGTAGTCTGTAGCTAGTGCAAGTAGTTAAATAACTAATTGTTCTAGCGAAAGGCTATTGGATACACGTTTTATCATTAAACTGGCAGCGCTTAGCCGTCAAATTATCCGTTGATACCATTTGTAGATATCTGATAAATAGATATCTGTTGAATACGTATCTGATGCATAGGTATTTTATGTCTACTCCAGCACCGAATTTTAAACATCAAGATACTCAGCCATGGTACAAAAACTACATGGTCGTTATCTTTGTGATTGGCATGCCAGCGGCGGTCGTGATCGCTTGTATCTGGTTTGTTTATTACTCTTACCAGATCCGTGATAGCGTGGTACGTGACGACTGGTATATGGATGGCAAAACGCTCTATCACGATGTGTCTCGTGACAAGCTCACGTATGACTTAGACTTGCATGGACAAATGCAATTTGCAGACAATGGCGATATTGTGTTTTATCTTAACTACCCTGAACAAAGCGTCCAGTCAGGCAAGCTGTTAAATGGTACGCCACTTACCTATCCTGATACGTTGGAGCTTTCTATTTCTCATGCAACGGATATCAAAAAAGACCGCGACGTTGTCCTTAAGCATGTTGAGGGCAATAAATACAGCGCACAAGTCGATATTGATCCTGTGAAAGCCAAGTATTACCTACAGGTTAGCAATGACGGTAAAGATGATTGGCGTATGCAAGATGTCGCAAAACTGCCTCGTTCAAAGGTCAGCTTTGACCCACTACCAGTTTTTGCTAAAAGTTAATGCTGTTAATAGCATCCAGACATAAAAAAACCAGCCACTCGTCAGAGATTGGCTGGTTTTTTTGAGCTATTTAATATTCTACTAATTAATAGGTACTATTTAATCTCGTACTAATTTATAAACTACTAAATCACTGGGTTAATCGTTGGAATTTTCTGTGCTTTACGCTCGTTTTGCGCGGCTTTATCCGTCTCTGTCGAATAAGGCTTGTCACTAGCGAACTTAGGATTGAACGTTTGCGTCCTTGGCGATACAGGTAAACCAATCTCAGCCAAACTATCTGTTTGCCCAGCTTGAATATTGTCGCCCTCAAATAAACGCTCATCATTATCGCGATCAAGACTGAGTGTTTCAAAATCAAATAATTCACGATCAGCTAACTGTGATGGCGCTACGTTTTGCATTGCCTTAAAAATAGAAGCCAAACGCTGCGGGTGAGCATTATCCCATTCACGTAGCATATCGTTGATGATGGCACGTTGTAGATTGGTCTGACTGCCACATAGATTACAAGGAATGATTGGAAATTCCTTTAATTTGGCGTACTCAATGATGTCTTTCTCTTCGACATAAGCCAATGGGCGAATCAGCATATTTTGCTTGTCATCGCTCAGCAGTTTGGGCGGCATTGATTTGAGCGCACCACCATGGAATAAGTTCAAAAAGAAGGTCGCCAGCATATCGTCACGATGATGACCAAGGGCAATTTTAGTCGCGCCAATTTGTTTGGCAAAGCCATATAATGAGCCGCGGCGCAGACGAGAGCACGCAGAGCAGTAAGTCTTGCCTTCTGGCACCACGCTTTTGACGATGCTATAGGTGTCTTTTTCTAAAATATAGTGAGCGATACCCTGCTCGTTTAGATATGCAGGTAAAATATCTTCCGGATAGCCTGGCTGCTTTTGATCAAGATTCACCGCGACGATATCAAAATGAATTGGTGCAATGCGTTTTAGCAGCAATAAAATATCGAGTAAGGTATAGCTGTCTTTACCACCCGAAACACAGACCATCACCACATCGCCATCTTCGATCATATTAAAATCGCGGATTGCCCAAGAAACTTGGCGACGCAGCTTCTTTTGTAGTTTACGAAAGTACACTGATTCGGTAGGTGCTTGCGCATCGGCAAACTGCTCGTCAATCATGTCCTCATCACTGCCATCTTCAGAGACGTCATCGTACTCTCTACTATCAGTATCGGTGTCCATAGCCTGACTATCAAAGCTCGTTGCATCAGATACGTCATCAGCTTGAGAAGGAATATTTGGCGTAAATAAGGTTGCTGCGGTCATAAGTTACTCAATATCTTTATAAGGGTGATTTTACTATAAAGCGATTTGCGATAAGGCTTTTAAAGCATTATCACCAATGTCAGGTGACTGATACTTTAAAAGCTGCGATTATAACAAATATTGCTAACAGATTGAAAAGCTGTCTCTTATACACATCTCCGAGCCCACGAGAC
>CAJXUF010000075.1 GCA_913061175.1 uncultured Psychrobacter sp. | reverse complement strand
CTACTGCCTATCGTCTAAACCGCTTCAAACGTAAGTATTTTAAATAATAATCGAACATTTTATCTCTATGACAACTCATAGAACCAACAATGTCGCTAACAGCTCATGGCTGACTAACGGCTTTTACTTCCAAATAAGGATATTTATATGAACATTCATGGCGTTTTAGTCCCTATCGTTACTCCTTTTGATATTAATGGAGATATCGATACTCAAAAATTGACCGAACTGGTCAATGTATTCATAGAAAAAGGCGTTACCGGAATCGTAGCTTGCGGTACAACTGGTGAATACTACACGTTCTCGCCTGCAGAGCGTGAACTGGTTTTGACCACTATCGCTGCTGCTGCCAAAGGCAAAGTCACTCTGATTGCAGGTATCAACAGTTTATCGACCAATCATTCTATCGAACTTGCTCACCAAGCCAACAATTTGGGCTACGACGGCCTAATGTTATCAGCCAATCCGTATAGCCTACCAGATCAAGACGGTATTATTGCGCATTTTGAAACCGTCGCTGATGCCACTGACCTACCTATCATTATGTACAATTTTCCAGCACGCGTCGGTGTAAGCATTGAGTTTGAAACCGTCGCGCATTTATCCAAACATCCCAATATTGTAGGTGTCAAAGAAAGCAGCGGCGATTTTAGCCATGCATTACGTATGCTACAGGCTGATTTTGAAAACTTTGAAGTGGTTTGTGGTTGTGACGACCAACCAGTAGATTTCTTCTTTTGGGGTGCTAAGAGCTGGATCGCTGGTGCGGCTAACGTATTTCCAGCAGAACAAGTCGCATTGTTTGAAGCCACACAAAAGGGCGATTGGAACCATGCTAAGGAGCTGATGACAGCCATGTATCCTGCTATCCACTCTATGGAGTCTGGAAACTATAACCAAAAAGCCAAAGCAGGCTGCATTAACGGGAGCATTAATGTTGGGTCAGTACGACTACCTTTGACTGATATGTCAAAAGAAGAGACTCAGTCATTTTTAGCACTCCTATCTTGATATATCGCACCATTCTTATCGTTCCTACCATTGTATAGAAAAGGACAATCTAATGAGTATGACCACAGCGCAAGTCTTCGAACTCGCCAGCAACCAACAGCTTTGGGCAGGCCATTTAATAGATACCACAGCACCAGTATCCGAGACAACACTCCCTAACTACAGCCCTATTGATAATACCTGCATAGGTAGTATTGCTAATGGAAGTCGGCAAGATGTTAATACGGCGGTTGCGGCAGCCCGAGACGCTTTTGAACATGGTGAGTGGCGACGGATGTCTCCTGCAGAGCGCAAAGCTATCATGCAGCGCTGGTGTCAATTAATGCATGAGCATATGAATGAGTTAGCTGCCTTAGATTGCGTCGACGCAGGCAAGCCTATTACGGAATGTCTCAACACTGACCTACCCGCTACGATTGAAACCTTTGAATGGTACGCCGAAACGGCTGATAAAGTTTTTGGCAAGGTTGCTCCTACTGGCGCAGATGCACTAGGCCTTGTGGTACAAGAGCCTATTGGTGTAGTGGGTGCAGTACTACCATGGAATTTCCCAGCACAAATGTATGCATGGAAAGTTGCACCCGCATTAATAACCGGCAACTCAGTCATTGTTAAACCGGCTGAATTAACCTCGCTCTCAGCATATCGATTAACACAATTGGCGTACGAGGCTGGCGTGCCAAAAGCGGCGTTGCAGTTAGTCTGTGGGCTTGGTGAAGAAGTAGGTGCGGCACTCGGTCAGCATATGGATGTTGATATGGTTTCTTTTACAGGATCAACCGAAGTCGGTCGACTGTTTCTACAGTACTCTGCACAAAGCAATCTCAAGGAAGTGGTCTTAGAGTGTGGTGGCAAAAGCCCTCAAATCGTTTTTGCGGATGCCATTATCAATGAACAAACCATCGAGCATATTTTATCCTCTGCTTTTTGGAATATGAGCGAAAACTGTAGCTGTGGTTCACGTCTACTTGTCCACTCTAGCCAAAAAGAAGCCTTGTTAACGCTATTAAAAGAAGGTCTTCAGTCTTGGAAGGTTGGTCATCCTTACGATCCCGAGGTCGCTATTGGCCCAATGATTGAAAAAGCGCATTTTGAGAAAGTAATATCACATCTCAATACTGCCAAAACGGAGGGCGCTCGTTTGATCGCAGGTGGACGTATCCACGATGAACTCGGTAGTGGCTGGTATATCGAGCCTACCGTCTTTGACAATGTCAGCCCAGACATGACGCTGTTTAAAGAAGAGGTTTTTGGCCCACTTTTAGCTGTCACTAGTTTTGAAACCGAAGAGGAAGCTATTCAGCTCGCCAATCAGAGTAATTATGGGCTTGCTGCATCCTTCTATACACAAAATATCCATCGCGCATTCCGCGTGGCATCCGCTATTAAAGCTGGTACCGTCTCGATTAATGGTTTTTCTGAGGGCGACATTACGACACCTTTTGGTGGTTATAAACAATCTGGCTTTGGCGGTCGTGACAATGGCTTAGAGGCGTTGTCCCAGTATACCCAAACCAAAACTATCTGGTTGGTGAACTAAAAACTGACATTGTCCGCTATCCACGCCCAAGTCAGCATAACCGAAAACACTACAAGGAAGTAAAGTTATGGAAAATATCATCAATATTATCGTCGGGTATATTTGGAGTGACGCCCTAGTCTATCTTGCGTTAGGCGTCGGCATATATTTTACGATTATGACTCGCGCCGTACAAATCCGTTATTTCAGAGAAATGATTAGGCTGTTGTTCGATAAACAAAGTTCATCAGCAGGGATTAGCTCTTTCCAAGCTTTCTGTATGGCACTATCAGGACGTATTGGTGTGGGTAATATTGCTGGGGTGGCAACAGCCATTGCAGCAGGTGGCCCTGGCGCGGTATTTTGGATGATTTTCATGGGTGTGTTAGGTGGTGCTAGTGCTTTTATTGAGTCTACCTTAGCGCAGGTATACAAACATAAGGTCGGTGATCAATATCGTGGCGGCTCCCCGTTCTATATTGAAAGAGGATTGAAGCTAAAACCTTTTGCTATCATCGTCGCTATCGTGACCTGTCTATCTTACGGCGTGTTAGTGCCTGGCGTTCAGGCTAATACCATTGCGGACTCTTTTAATACAGCATTTAATATACCGCCTGTTATAACAGGGATTATCCTAGTCGTACTCTTAGGTATCATTATATTTGGCGGTGTGAAGCGTATTGCTAATTTTGCAGGAAAAGTCGTACCTGTCATGGCAATTGGTTATATCCTCATGATGGTGATTGTATTGGCATTTAGCGCTCAAAATATCCCTGCAATGTTTGCACTTATCTTTAAGAGCGCTTTTGGTATGGATGCAGTGTTTGGTGGTATGGTTGGGACCGCAATCTCTTGGGGCGTACGCCGTGCTGTTTTCTCAAACGTTGCGGGTGCTGGCGAGGCGACCTTTAGCTCAGCGGCAGCCGAAGTATCACATCCTGCTAAACAAGGCTTAGTGCAAAGCTTCTCTATCTACATCGATACGGTGCTTGTCTGTACTGCAACAGCGCTAATGATTCTATCAACTGGCATGTATAACGTGGTGACCCCTGAAGGTGTAACCCTAGTTGATAATATGCCTGGTGTTGAAGCTGGTACAGCATTTACCCAAGCGGCTGTCTCTACTGTCTTCAACCAGTATGGAAGTGGTTTTGTTGCGATTGCTATCTTTTTATTCGCCTTCACCTGTTTAGTTGCTTATTACTATATTGCCGAAACTACGTTGGTCTATTTGGACAATAAACTGCGCTACCCCATTCTCAAACATGTACTCAAACTGGTCTTTTTAATCGTTTGTTTCACTGGTAGTATTCAGTCAATCGGTATGATGTGGGCGTTAGGTGATATAGGGTTTGGCAGTATGTGCTACTTGAATTTCATTGCCATTTTACTGCTAAGTAAAGTTGCTCTAAAAGTTCTAAAAGACTACGACGAGCAGATGAAATTAGGTATAAACCCTGTCTTTGACCCTAGAAAGGCTGGAGTGGATAATGCGGACTTTTGGATAGAATATAGCAATGAGCATGGTCATAAAAAATCGCTCTAATAATAGTGCATTAGAGGTCTGCCAGTATCTACTAGTAAAAAAGTTGCTATCAACATCAAGCAGGCCTCACCTATTTATGTTAAATTGCAAAAAACCATAAGGATATTACGTATAAGATAACCATAGTATTGTATCCACTCATTTGATAGGAAGGTTGAAGATGACACTAGATAACAACGTACTACGTAGACGCACCAGCTTGTTGGGTTCATTATTAGGTGATGCTATTTCTCGCCAATCTGGTGAGCAGACGTTAGATACGATTGAGACGCTGCGCAAAGGCTTTATTCAACAGCGTCGTGAGCCGAATGAGGCACATAAACAGCAGCTTATCGATTTTATTGCTTCTTTGGACAATCAAACCTTAAAAAACGTCATACGCGGCTTTTCTATCTATTTTTTCCTAGCCAATCTAAGCGAAGAGAATTACTTGCGTGAGCAGCGTCATGAGCTGCGTATGCAATCTGAGCAAAGCTGGGAAGGATCATTTCGTCGTACCTTACTTGAGTGTCGTGAGCGCAATATCGAGCCTGCTCAAATGCAAGAGCTGATTGATCAGCTAAAGTTTACACCTGTATTTACGGCGCATCCTACCGAAGCGCGTCGCCGTACAACGATGAATATCTTACAAAGTCTATTCACGCATAGCGACGCTTTAAACAACGTGTCTGAAAACAGCTTCGCCTACGAGCAAGCTAAAGAACAAACTGCGCAAACGATTGATCTATTATGGTCGTCTGACGAAGTGCGCACCCGTAAGCCATTGGTATATGACGAGATTAACAATGGCTTGCATTACTTTAATGCCAGTTTGTTCAATGCCATTCCTAAAGTGTATCGTAATATCAAAAAAGCCATTGTCGATATCTATCCAGAGCTCACAGACTATCCACTGCCTGCATTTATGAGCTTTGGCTCATGGATTGGTGGTGATAGAGATGGCAATCCTTTTGTGACTTTTGAGACCACAGAGCTTGCCGTATTGATGCATGCTGATACCGTGCTGCGTCACTATCAAGTGCTACTCAAAAAACTGCGCCGACAGCTGATTCATAGTGACACTATTATCACCGTTTCACCTGACGTCTATACCAAAATCAAAAGTTATGATGAGCTCGATCAGCGTGTGTTTGACTATAACCTCGATGACTATGGCAATGAGCCATATCGTCGCCTGCTCTCTATCATTCTGACTAAAGTCAAAGCAACCAATCGCCGCATCCAAAGCAAAGGCACGGATATCGAAGCTGAAAAAGATGCCTATGCCAATCCAGAAGAATTACTAGAAGACCTGCGCATTATCCGTCAAAGTGTCAATACACACGATACGGCACACGCAGAAGGATTACTGCTAGATATGATTCGTTTGGTCAAAACTTGCGGCTTTCATTTGGCGGCGCTCGATATCCGTCAAGAGTCGTCATATCATGGCGAAGTGATTGCCGATATCTTTGCTAGTGCCTCCAACCTGCCTGATTATCAAACGCTAAGCGAAACCGAACGTCAAGAGTGGTTGACGCGCTTGCTAGAAAAACCAGGCACGCCGCTTATCTATACTGATAACCTGACAGACAAAACGCGTGAGCAATTGTCACTGATGAATTCGGTCGCCACTCTACGCAAACTGGTGGGACAGGCTACTTTTGGTAGCTATGTGATCTCGATGACCAATAATGCTAGCCAGCTACTAGAAGTATTGCTGCTCATGCGGTTTGCAGGCTTATGCAGAATTGATGACGAAGGTCAATTGTCTGCTGATTTGCCAGTTGCGCCGTTGTTCGAAACCATCGAAGACCTCAAAAATATCGATAAAATCTTGCCTGCCGTATTAGATAATCCACTATATCGTGGACTGCTACGGAACACGGATAACACGCAAGAGATTATGCTGGGTTATTCAGACTCATCAAAAGACGGCGGTATTATCACCTCTGCATGGCAGCTTTATAGTGCACAGCA
This sequence comes from uncultured Psychrobacter sp., assembly GCA_913061175.1. Classification (GTDB taxonomy): domain Bacteria; phylum Pseudomonadota; class Gammaproteobacteria; order Pseudomonadales; family Moraxellaceae; genus Psychrobacter. The sequence continues at coordinate 6,739 of CAJXUF010000075.1, read as the reverse complement.
AACCATTAATAACATTGCTGAGCAATATGGTATAAAAACACGCTTGTTCCATGGTCGTGGCGGTTCTGTGAGCCGTGGTGGTGGATCAACACACAAAGCCATTGCTGCACAGCCAGCTGGCACGCTACATGGTCAGATTAAAGTAACTGAGCAAGGCGAAGTGCTCTATGCCAAGTATGCCAATACAGATACTGCTGTGTTTGAGCTGACCATGGCAATCACGGGTACACTCAAAGCCTGCTCAACAAGGTTTGTGGTGCAACCGACTGAGTTGCCAGAGTATGAATCCTTGTTTGCACAGCTGGCAGATGCAGGTGAACAACGTTATCGAGAGCTGACCGATCATACCGAAGGGTTTTATAAATTCTATTCCGAGGTCACCCCAGTACAAGAAATATCTCTGTTAAACATTGGCTCACGTCCTGCTCATCGCAAAAAAGGCCTACCAAGTAAGACCACCTTGCGAGCGATTCCTTGGGTATTTGGCTGGTCATTGGCACGCTTTACCCTACCTGCTTGGTATGGCGTTGGTAGTGCGCTAGATAGCGTCAAAAAAGACGAAGCATTGATGAAAGAGATGAATAAGCACTGGCCTTTCTTTAGCGTGTTTATCAGTAATATCGAAATGGCTTTTACCAAAGCCAATATGAATATTGCCGAGGCTTATAGCCAACTGTGTGATGATGAGCCGTTACGCGAAAAAATCATGACAGCGGTCACCGATGAATACACGCTGACCAATTCAGGATTAAACTCTCTGCTTGAGCAAGACTCTTTATTATCCAATCAGCAGAATCTTGCTTCATCCCTGCAGTGGCGAGACGCTTATCTAGATCCTATTAACTATATCCAGATTGAGCTGTTAAAGCGTGCTAGACAACAGGATACGCCGAACGATTCGGCACATGGCGACATTAATGTAGAAGACCCATTAATCCGTAGTATCAATGCGCTAGCTGCAGGTTTACGCAATACTGGTTAGGGTAGCTTTTCGATAAGTAGCTTTCGGATAAATAAAAAGCTTACACCAATTGTCGCAAATATTAAGGCTTCGTTCGCGAAGCCTTAATATTATCCAAAACCCTTCAAAAAATATCTCGCCAGATATCAATCGCAGTTTAGTACTGCGTTGATTGATATTGCCTATTAGGTGATTCGTAATTCATTGTTTGAATAACCGATCCGAACAAGATACCGTAAAATATATTTTTACTTCATGTATATGTAGGGTCTGCTCCAATGGAAACGCCTCAAGCAACACCATCTCTAGACATCGCCGTAGCAACTGACTACCAAATAGAATCCTTTGCGCTCATTGATCGCGCCATTCAAATATGCTGGAATGATGGTATCGACAGTACGTACCACTATATCTGGCTGCGTGATAATTGCCCATCTGCTTTTCACCCGCACACTGGCGAGCGTAGCTTTGATTTGCTGAGTGTCTCAAAAGATATCCATCCACTCTCTGTCTCTTTTGATGAGACAACGCTAACGATTGAATGGTCAGAACAAGCGCATATCAGCCACTTTGATCAGAGTTGGTTACGTGAGTTTGGGTATTCTAGTGCATTGGCCAAAGACCATAGCAGTCCTTATGAAAGTTGGGATGGCACGTTTATTGACCACATTCCGATGTATGACCAGCAGAGCATCATGACCAGTGACAGCGCTTTATATGAATGGATGAGTGCCCTGGATAAATATGGGCTTACCATTATTGATAATATGCCAGATGACTCTGATGCTGGCATACAGACAGCCATGCGAGTTGGTTACCTGCGGCAGACCAATTTTGGTATGACATTCGATGTCATATCAGAGAAGTCGCCGATCAATTTGGCTTATACTTCACTCTCATTACCTTTGCATACCGACTTGCCAAATCAGGAACTGCCTCCAGGCTATCAATTTTTGCATTTTTTGAGTAATGAAAGTATAGGTGGCGAATCTACTTTCGTGGATGGATTAAAGGTGTTAGAAGGGTTACGAGAAGAGCAGCCTGAGTATTTTCGCTTGCTTGCCGAATATGCCATCCCCTTTCGTTTTCATGACACTGCCCATGATATCCGTGAGCACCATCCCGTCATCAATTTAGACAACTTTGGCAATATTGTCGAAATCAAATACAACGCGCATCTTGCAGATGTTTTTGATTTACCCAGTGACGTTATGTACGACTACTACCTTGCTTATCGAGAGCTGATGGCTCGATTAAAAGACGCTCGCTATAAGATTGAGTTAAAACTAGCGGCTGGTCAAATGGTGGTTTTTGATAACCGCCGAGTCCTGCACGGGCGTAACGCATTTGATGAAAACGTCGGTGAGCGTCGTCTCAAAGGCTGTTATGTTGACCGCTCAGAATTTAAAAGCCGTTTACGAACGCTTAAAAGCAACTGGCTTAAAACGACCCACAAGCTAGCTGATGCTGTGATTGTAATATAAAGAGCAAGAGCAACAGTACTTGACTCAGTGTCTATTGATGACTCTAAGCTGCTTCCCTTATGAAAAATACAAGCGCTCTATCAAGCAGATTTACGACCTTTCACAAATAAAACCATGTTAAAGCATGAAGCACTGAGCCCACAAAAAAGCCCCATTCCTCTTCTCTTATGTTTAGAGATGAGAAATGAGGCTTAATATTATTCACTTACTAATTTATAGTTATCAATATAATACTATAACGCTAATAGCAGCCCTAATAACTGGATTCACGATATAAGGTTTTATGTGCTTCTACTCTAAAGTCTTCAATGCTAATGGTAGGCGTACTACCATGTGTGCTATAGGTAGCTTGTTTAAGCTGTCCTTCATCACGAAATAGTACATTTTGTGCTTCTTGTTTGAAGTCATCATAACTAATGACATCATTCTCTTGATAAATATCAGAGATCACAGAGTCGCTTTGGCTATACGATTGTGATGGAATGTTATTAAAACTGCTTTTTGTCGCAATATTGCTTGCCGTTAAACCGTTATTGGTGAACGATGCTTGAGATAGTGTAGAAGCAGTACGGTCAAATAGATACATAGCTAGTAGAACAATAAAGACCATGCTGGCGATAAAGAAAAAACGCCTGCGTGGTCTAATGTTTTTTGATTTAGTAGCACTACCGCTACTAATGTTATTTAAATTACTCATAGCTACGTACCAGTTCAACTCACGTTATCAACGGTACATGACCGTGTATCCTATGTGTTGTCTAATGGGTTAAACTAAACGAAACATCACCATTCTAATCGTTAGTTTCTCTATACAATGTGGTTTGTGACTCTTGCCTAAAATCATCATAGGTAATAGCAGCTTCCTCAGTTTCCGAAACAGCAACATCGTCTCCTGTTGTAGAGTTTTCAGGATTCAACTCTAGTTCATTAGCAGCTGGCATGTCTGGTCTGCTATTACCTGAAGCACTCTGCTGGATGGATGCTGGTTGCTCACTTATAAGGTCAACGTTATCAGTAACTGTTTGGCTTTCGACAGGTGTTATTGTCTCAGTGTCAATAACTGGTGTACTGTCTTTCTCTACATGAGTATCAGCACTGTTACCTTTATCGTCAACAGCAGAAGTTGATAATATTCCTGAAAATATAAGCATCACTATAATAGTAGCCAATACTATTGAGCCAACAACTATACCAATAACGATAGGTTTTTTGCTACTCTTTACCTTGCTTTTGGTTACTACTTCCTCAACAGAGGTTGATTCTACTAAGTCTTCAATATTTATAGAGTCATTGTTAGACATGATACCTGTCGTAGGTTCACTGTAATGGGCGGTAGCAGCAGGCAAGTCCGTATCGTTACTATTTTCTGTGTATTCTGAATCTGCAGTATGTGAGCCGACATCACTAACACTACTATAGTCGTCATCCTCTATGCTCGGTATATGAGTTTGTGATACATTTTTATTTGAAAAATCAAAAGTTGCATTTACTTTTGATCCTTCGTCGATATTTTGATCTTCAAACAGCTGTAACTCTTCTGTACTTAATGGTTCAAAAGCAGGAAGTTTTTGTGCGCCTTCCAATGGTTTCGAATTTTTTCTGTTACTATCTTCAGAGCTATGAACACGACTAATAAAACGTTCATAGATATCATTGTTGTTACGCTTACGCGACTTCTGGTGAACGATTTTAGCCAATTTTTCGTCAAAATCAGTACCGATGTCTTCTTTTTCGTCGCTCATAGAATAATACCAAACCAGTTTGTTCTACTGGCATTAAATGACTGCTAAGATGAAGTTTTGATTTTTCTTGCTAGAGTGTAACAGTGTTATCAGCACTCAATATAGTTGCTCATACCATTATCTTCAAGCACAATTTTTTTAATGTCATGAATATTTGTGCAAATTGTCTTCAACTACAGGATAAATAAGAAGTAAAAACAAATATCATGAAGACAACATAGACTATGACAGGCTCAATAGTATGGATTTAAAACAGCTTAATGCGTTTATCGCGGTTGCAGATTTGCGCAGCTTTAGCGCTGCCGCCACCAAGACAGGACTGTCACAGCCGAGCCTGAGTCGCTTGCTAAAACAGTTAGAGACTGACATGGGCGTGGTGCTTATTGATCGCTACCACAGACCACTACATCTGACTGAAGCGGGCAGTTTTTTCTACGATAAAATAAGCACGATACTGACCGAGATTGATACTGTAACCAGTATGACTCAGCGCCTATCAGCACCCAGCAGCGTTTTAAATATAGGTTTTGTGCCCTCAGTACTATATGGCCTGTTGCCTGAAATCATTGCCACGCTTAAACAGTTCAGCCCTGATATCGACGTTAATTTAAAAGACATTAGCTCATATCAACAAATAGATGCACTCAAGTCTGGTGAGATTGATATTGGTTTTGGCCGATTTGCCCATCAAGATCCATGGATTCAGCAAATTCTGCTACGTCATGAACGTTACGTGGTAGCATTGCCAAAATCACACCCGCTTGCCAATGTACGTAAGCAGCGCTTGATAGACCTAGCGAACAATCGCCTAATTTTATACCATCAAACACATTTGCCAGTATCGTCCACGGTGACGACAGAAACAGCGACCCAAGCAAACGACAAGTTATCTACAAGTAGAGTCAACCGTGCTGCTACTCACGAAGCAGCATCTAGCGAGCCTATTACTGAGCCTTTATTACATCTATTTGCCCAGTATGGCATCTCACCTTTTATGACCACGACAGTCAGTGATTTGCAGGTAGCATTGGGACTGGTCGCGGCAGGCGAAGGCATTACATTGGTGCCTGCCAGCTTGCAAACCGTACGTACGGAACAGATCAGCTACCAACGTTTGGTTCATGAAAATGTCACCTCCCCTATTTATTTACACACCCTCAAAGACTTTGTACACCCAAAAATACCTGACTTGCTCACAGCCATTTATCACGTCTACGAACAGCGCGGCATTACTTATCGGCAGCAAAATTTTGTGTCACAGGCCTAAATGGGCAGATATCCGTTGAATATTGTGTTATAAAGAACCGCCAAAAATAATTCATTTTAAATATTGATATTATTTTATAAGTATGCTAACTAACAAGAATAGCAATGCAAACAAATAGTAATAATAACTAGAATAATCATTCTCCTGGACAGTGTTGGTGTGATAAAGTCGATACGATGTAAATCGTTTTATATTTAGACGGTTTATAGGACGTTCTTTTCTGATCATTGGCAAGCTGACACAGGTAAGTGATAATTTGCTGTTTTAACCATTTCGAGGTATTCATGTCCACACAACAACTCAACAACCCAAGTGCCCCTGACGATAGCCTTGCCTCGCAACAAGAGGGCTTTAGCTGGCGCATCTTTGGCCCAGGCATTTTGATGGCGACTGCTGCCATTGGTGGTTCGCATTTGATTTCATCAACACAGGCGGGTGCTATCTATGGCTGGCAACTGGCCATTATGATTGTATTGGCCAACGTGTTTAAGTATCCGTTTTTTCGCTTCGCAACTGACTACGTCTACGATACTGGCGAGAGTTTGATTGCAGGCTATGCCAAACGCTCAAAGGTATATCTTTGGGTATATTTTATTCTTTCTATCTTGTCAGCGGTTATTAGTACGGGTGCGGTTTCACTTATTGCTGCCGTAATTTTGGGCTTTATGTTGCCAGCCTCACTTGGTCTGTCGACAATGGCGTTATCTCTCATTATCGTCGCAGTCTCTTGGTTCTTTTTGATTGCAGGGCATTACAAGTTGCTCGATGGTGTGACTAAGTGGATTATGATTGCGCTTACCACGGCAACCGTTGCTGCAGTTATCATTGCTGCTGGCAAGCCAACCGTTATGGCAGTAGATTTTGTGGCGGCCTCTCCTTGGAATTTAGCCACGTTGGGCTTCATCGTAGCACTCATGGGCTGGATGCCAGCACCGCTAGAGTTTGCAGCGATTACCTCTATGTGGACCTCTGCCAAAGTCAAAGCAGATCACACCACGCATAGCCAAGGCTTGTTAGATTTTAATGTTGGCTATGCAGTTTCAGCGATATTGGCCTTGTTCTTCTTATCGTTAGGTGTGTTTGTCCAGTACGGATCAGGACAAGAGATTGAATTGGTCGGCGGTGCTTATATCAACCAGTTAATCAATATGTATACCGCAACCATTGGTGAATGGTCGAGATTGCTGGTCGCTTTCGTCGCCTTTATGTGTATGTTTGGCACGACCATCACCTGTGCCTGTCTCTTATACACATCTGACGCTGCCGACGATATGCAGTGTGTAGA
>CAJXUF010000074.1 GCA_913061175.1 uncultured Psychrobacter sp. | reverse complement strand
GAGATAGGAGTCCGTCTCGTGGGCTCGGAGATGTGTATAAGAGACAGGTTTTAATAGAGAGTAGCGTGCTGATCTGTACTTCATTAGCAGTGAAGTGCTTTCTATGAATAGTCTGTGCTTGTAACAGCAAGTCCATTAGAGGTAAATCAAACAATTGCGCGATTTCTTCACGGCTATATGCCGTAGCTACTTTACTATCAGTTTGAGTCGCGTCTGTGGCTAGATTGGCCAAAAAATCACTGTTGGTCGTATCTGGCTGAGTGGCTACATCAGTTGGCTGGGTGGCATCAGGTTCGGAGATGCTAAGCAATCCTGCCATAAGGTAAGTCCTTTTATAAGAATGAGAGGGTATTAAATAAAACCAATGTTTTTATCTATTGTCATTTATAAGGTAACAAAAAAGGTTGCCGTATAGTATACCGCAACCTTTTTAGAAAATCAGAACACTGCTAGACAGTATGTATAATTGTCACAGTAGCGCACATAAATAGTAACTATACGTTTGGCTATCTAGTTCTATATCATCCATTCTATTAATGACTACCGCTCAGTGCACCATTCTTTTTATTTACCAAGTTTGTGCTTGGCGATACCAACCCAATGCTCAGCAAATTTCTGGGCTTTATAAGCGTAAGGTTTGGCTTTTTGAATATATGGTTTGCACTCTTCTGGGATAGCTGGAACGATATGCTTGGCAAGTTTGTTGAACCACATCATTAGGCTATAGTCACCTTCAATGCTCAAGTTACCTTCTTGTACAGCAGTCATAAAGGCAGGTAGGCTACCTTTGGTTAGCAGTCTAACGCCAGTCATAGAGTCTTTGAAAGTGATGGTCAAATCGGCTTCTTTTGCATGGCCGCTTTGTTGACTGAACTGTCCATTGTCAAAGCTAAAAGAACGGGCAATATCAGACTCAGTACTAGCAAACTCAATCGTAACTTGGCGATCAGCGAACAACGCTTTGACATCTTCGTTATCGCTATCAGCTAACATAGACAAACGATAGCCAACAACAGCCAATAAAGCATCTAACGGATCAGATTTGATATCTAATACAGGAACAGTAAACATAGCAGAACTCCTAAAGAAATGAGGCATAAAAATAAAGCGTACTTTATACCAGTTTTTATGACAAATATATAACTGGATTATAAACTATCACAGGGTGCCAACTCTTTAGGAGTTAAGTAGAGAGCGTTAAGTATCTTGTAACATTCGATGTCACTGACGTAAGCAAGGTATTGATATAGACAAACAGAGGTATAAATAGGACAGTTTTAACGGAAACGTGGCTGATAGTTATCATCGTAGACAGGAGTGTGTTCGATATAGCGTGCGGCTTCTAGCTCACGTTGCTGACTAACTGTTTGGCTCACATCATCATAGCGCAATGCTCGATACAGTACCCAGGCTGCCAACGGTAACCAACTGATACCCATAGCGATAATATAGCGATGCCATGATGATAGCTCCATCAACATAGGGCGACCGGCTAATATATTTTGAATCAACTCAACGGTGAACCAGTAGGCCATACCGCCAAACAGATATAGCAGTAGCCAACGATATGACGACAAGGCGAGCACCACTACTAAACTGGCTAGCAGTCCATAACCAAGCCATGCCGAGCCGCTCCATGCCTCTACACCGATAAAAGAAAATATAGTCATTAACATCATTCATCTCGCTATTCATAAGGTGAATTCCAATAAGACTATTATGAGAGGTTATTGAGTAAAGCTGAAGAGGGTGCAGGCGACTTTGCGACAACCGTTGACGTTTGGTTTTTTGGCTTGTTTTGCGATATTTGATGGCTAGATGTTAGGCTAAGCGCCGTGAGGAATGGCGCTTATTTTGAGGAATACGGAAATGGTTTTTCTAGTCTAGGACGACGTTTATTAGCTAGCAAACTAGGCCAAACTAGAAAGCAGGATTGACAGTTTGCTAAATACTTAGACTCGATTGGTACGATTACCCCACCAAGATAATAACGAAACTAAGATGGCACCGAGTAGCATAAGTCCTACTGTCGTTGACCACTGTGCGCCAGTAGGGTATTGCCACGGCATGACATTATGGACAGCTTCAGTATTTAGTGATCCTAGCGCATCTACTTTCCATGGCCAGACTTTTATTAGAGAGCCTGCGATAAAGCCTGTCAGTAATGCCAAGGTAGCTTGGTAATAATGCGAGAGTAGCCACTTAAGTGCGCGCGTGAATAGCAATAGCCCAGTCGCCATACCCGCAATGACTGTGAAAATGGCACTCAAATTCATCGTATCGACCGCTTCTAATACTGCATCGTAGGCGCCTAGCAATAGCAAAATAAACGACCCTGATATGCCCGGTAGGATCATGGCACAAATAGCAATTGCCCCTGCAAAAAACAGATACGGTAAGCTAGGCGTGGTCGTAAGCAACGGCATACTACTGATGACTACGGCGGCAATAAGTCCAGTCGCAAACAGTGCAACACGTCCTATATTCCAGCGCTTTATCTCACTGAGTAAGATAAACACCGTTGCAACGACCAGTCCAAAAAAGAATGACCAAATAAGCAATGGTTGGTTGTCCAATAAGTGCTTAATGATACCGGCTAAGGTCGCAAAGCTAGTGGCAATACCCAGTAGCAAACACAATAGAAATGTCGCATCTACTTGTCGCCAAATTGCAGTGAATCCTTTGATGCCACCTTCTTGACGAAAGATCGTCCAAAGATTGGGGCCGATACTGCTAAGCGCGTTAATCAAACGCTCGTAAATCCCTGCAATCAGCGCAATAGTGCCGCCAGAGACGCCAGGTACGATATCAGCTGCTCCCATGGCCATACCTCTGACATAAATACCTACCAGCTGTTTTGGACTATCGGTACGTACAGGTGCCGTATCTTGTTCTAGTGGCGTTGGCGCTGACGGCTGAGTTGGCCGTGGAGATTGTGGTGCCGTCATGGGTATTCCTTTATCATTTAAAAATAAGTATTATCTAAAAGTAAGCATTAGCTAAAAATAAGTAGCGTCTAAAAATGAGTAATAGTTAAAAACAGGCGTTAGCTAAACATTAGTGTGCATAGCAGATTTTATTAATGATCGTAACGTACCAGGGCGTATCTTCCATTCACTTAATAGGCATCTAACTGAACTAAAAATGGATAAATCTTGTCAGACATCATCAAATAGCTAGTTAATATATCGGTACTATCTACGCTATTTTTCTTGTCTAAGCCACGCCCTAAAGCATAAAAGCTAGATTAATGACAAAACATTAACCTAGCTTATGAAATGGCATAAAGCGTTCTACAGTTACTCAGTAGGCGCTAGTGCTGGATAGCCCAATGCATATAAAGTACCTTCAAGCCCTGTCACGTTGATAGCGGCATCAGCACGCGCTTGAACGATTGGTTTGGCATGATAGGCCACACCCAAATCGGCCAATGCCATCATCGGTAAGTCATTAGCACCGTCACCGACACAAACCACTTGTGACATCTCAATGCCTAAGCGCTCAGCGGTATGCTCAACGATAGCGGCTTTTTTAGCACCGTTGACAATAGGCCACTGTACATGACCAGTGACCTCACCTTCCTCGATATCTAGAGCATTGGCATGCACTTCATCGATACCCAGCTGCTCCGCGATATAACGGGCAAAATAAGTGAAGCCGCCTGAAACTAGCACCGTATGATACCCCAATGCTTTTAGCGCACTAATCGTCGTGCGCGCACCAGTCGATAACGTTAGGCGACTACAGATATCATCCAGCACATCAATAGAAGTACCTTTTAGCAAGGCCACACGCTGAGCAAACGATTCATCAAAATCAATCTCACCGCGCATTGCGGCTTCAGTGATGGCTTCTACTTCCTCGCCAATCCCAGCCGTTTTTGCCAGCTCTACGATGACTTCTTGTTCGATCAAGGTTGAGTCCATATCAAAGCAGGCAAGTTTGTGCGTCCGCAGCATATGACCGACAGATAAGATATGACAGTCCACGACGTTTATATTGCCTGTGCTATCTGCATTGCGTGTATTGTTATATTCTTCAGTTAGGTCATGACGCAGGCGAGCGGTCAGCTGATCATCAATAATGTGAGCGGCTGCGGTTTTTTTGCCAGGGTGCATTAGTGTGTCAGTGACTGGTACTAGCAGATAACGGTACACCTGAGTATGGGTAAAGGGTAGGCGCTGTGCGTCCGCTGCTGTAGGCTCTGTATCAGATACCGTGATATTGACGAAGCTAGCGTCAGTATCTTCGGCAACCGTCACTAGATGCCAGCTTGGCTGCTCATCGACCCACGACTGAACGTACTGATGAATATCTAATGCAGATACCTGAGTCGGCAGTACTACGATGAGCGCAAAAACAGGTAGCGACTGTAGCGCATCAAAGTCTTGCAAATTGGTATCTTCGGGTAATAATGCCGCAATAGAATCAACGGCTTGTTGCCATGCTTTGCTGTCTTTTGGTAACGAATAAGATGTATTTTTTGGCATGGCTCAATTGTCCCTTGTATGCTCATATAAGATTAGGAATAATAACAGTTTTACTGGGCAGCGCCTATAGATGACGCGCAAAGTAACAATGATGCTAAAAAACAGATTTTATGGCGTAAGAAGCCATAGAAAATGCAATAAAGTTATTATGATAAATTTATAAAGTGCTCACGCTATAAGGCTTATTATGGTGATATAGTAGATGAGATAAGCTGGCTGTTTATCAACGGTGCTTTCTTATTAACGATGCCTTCGCAAAAGATTGCGAAGCTGGCAACAATATTGGTACTGTCGATAGTCGTTAATAATCAGTACTGCTTTATCACTATGTGCGCACTACAATTGGCGCACATCACAATTGTTTAAAAATTAGCCAAAAAATGAGCAGTAGCCTCGTTTTTTAATTTCTTCTCTCCAAAAAAGTTTAACATATCATGACGTATTTAGCGCCGCGGCAAGGGTTGTTTGCCATTATTCTTCTGGTTAGTTTTTGTTTGCAGACGCTGTTATTGGTCATTAGTACTGACCAACAGCTGAGCAATAGTCGTGCGTTAAAAGGCGAGCAGATGGTCGCCCAGCTGATTGATGAAGCAAGGTTGTCTTTAGAAAACAAAGACCGCGTGAGTTTAAGTGTTATTGCCAACCGCTATACCAGCGAGCAAGACGTCACACGGATACTGATTAAGGACAACAACGATGATATCTTGGTGCCAGTAGGCAATGCGCCGATGCAGCAAGGTGACACCATTCGTCAAATCGCCACCAATGGCGATGCAGTCATCGGTAGCGTCGCACTGACTCTAAAAGACGTTAGCAAAGGCGAAATTATCGCTATGCAATGGCCGTTTGTTATTGGCACTATGCTACTACATTTACTGCTATGGTTGATTTATGGTTACCTCGCTCGTCCGACCAAAGAGCAAATCAATGCATTAAGTCGAGATATCCAAGAATTGTATCGTGACCAATATAGACCAGTCGATCAACGCGGCTATGACCGTGAACTTGAGCGCCAGTCAACGGGTCAATCAGCGTCTCATTTAGCAAACAGTCAAGTAGCGACGGATAATACGACTAATGCCACAGATGACGAAGTGACTAATGTACGTAAGTTTAATGTGCATAATGAAGTGAACGACTACCTTAGAACTCAGCAAAACCAAGAGACAGGTAGTGATACTGACAATCTAGCGAGTGCGAGTGAAGGTAGCGAAAGCGAAATAGCGGATACAGATAGTGTTGCTCCTCAAGCTGCCAGTCATACGTCTAAGCTATCTGCCACACGGTCTGTTGATAGCGTCAAAGTCCAAGTCGTATTCCATGATGAGTTCAATATGCTTGAACGCCTTGCACCTGCGCAGCGTCTTCCATATCTAGCGCTCTGCACCCAGCTGCTCAATCAAGCCGTGACAGAGCTGCTAAGACAGCCATTGCTACTGGGCGTGAGTGCGATGAATGAAGCACATTTCGAAGACAATGGCGCAAGTGTGGTACTAAAGGCTGATAATAGCCACGCAAAAGTAGCGCTCGCAGGCGTGATGCTTGCCAAGCTTTATTTAATGCTCAACAAAATTATCCACGACAAGCACATTGAGCTGTCGCGCTTTGCTTTGCCAGCGAAAGCGGGCGTGAGTGATGACGCACAATCGGAGCCAATGACCCATTTGCTCCAGAGTATCGGCAAAAAAGAGCAGCTATTAATACTATTGCCAAATGCCGGTCTCAAGCAAATCAGCAATCATGTACAAGTACATAACATAATGCGTCCAACCACTGTCTATGAGCGCGAGTGTGCGATATTTGATGGTGCTAACGACTCATTGATTCAGCGTTTGGCTGATGTGCGCAACGCGGTTCTGATGATTGAAGATGAGGACGAGCTACACATTTAATGCCGACTGTATTTGGTCATTTATATTACAATTGTCTGTTATATAGCCTACTGAACTATCCTAATCGTAGAGATGAAATGTACCATATTACGAAAAAGGATTGACAACATTCAATAGAGACTTTATAAGGCATATATATATTGATGTATTCTTAATACCCTTGCCTAAAAATGATAGGAGTTTGTCATGAGTGACGCTGATATTGACGACGATTTTGATGATGATTTTGTCGACGATGATGATGCAAAGATGGTTGAAGAAGCTGAGACGAGCGTACGCACACGTTTAAGTAGTCTTGAAAAACGTCGGCTAATCGATAATTTGCTAGAAGAAAAGCGTTTGGCTAAAGAGTTAAAAGACGATCTAGACGACATAGACAACTTCGATGAAGATGGCGATGATTGGGATGATGACGATTTTTAATTTGTCGGCATCAGTCGTTTCAGTGGACTAAAGTGCTCTAGTGGCTACTTTGACAGCAGTGGCTATTTTAATGACTAAAATTATTTAGCTAGTCGAATTGGTTGCCTGCTGTTTGCTACTTTTCTGATTTTCTAGGGTTGCTCGCAACCGATTCATCTCGATAATACTTACCCGATAGAGGTTGCTTGAGTTTGATTAATTAAGCAGCCTTTAGTCTCTACTGAAGTACTCGTCCTCTTTTATTTAACCGATCGCCCACTGCGATTGATGACATCTATCTGCTAAGGAAAACCAAATTATGAGTAACCAACTAAGTTTTGATGAATTACTAGACTATTTGGACAATCAAGAAAGCCAGTTCGTGCTAGATAGTGTCGCAGCGCATGGTTTTTTGACAGCGACGGTCATTGGTCGTCCATTGCCTAACTGGATGGATGCTCTGTTCGAAGGTCACGTGAGTGAGATTCCAGAAAACGTCATCGACGGTATCAAACGCTGGCGCGATTCAATCATGGCTGAGCTAAAAAACGAGACGCCGATCGAATTACCGTTTGGTGAAGATGCTGGTAACGAAGAAGTGGCAGTTGATTTCTCAGATGAGTCAGACATCGTTGCTTGGTCAATTGGTTTTGTCGATGCTATGTATGGTGATGAAGCGAGTGATTGGTTTGAAGACGAAGAGACGGCAGAAGACGTGGCAGTATTGACCTTGCCTATGATCGTACTAAGCGGTATCGATGATGAAGATCCAGAGCTATCTGAGATGCGTAAAGACGAAGATAAGATGGTACAGATGGCAAATAGCATCGAAGGCAATTTGACTGAATTGTTCTTACTGTTCCATACCAACGATTAATAACGCTAAGAAACAGCGTTGCTACTAGCAGTGCTGTTTCTGTCTTGTTTTGTCTATGCTGTATCGCAGCGCTTTGGTTTACCATGTATTTTATAAGTCACCGATAAGGTCATCCTATGACTGTGCAACTCTCCAATCTTGAACACTTACCTAATTATCAAATCACTGAACGCCTAGACGTGGTGTACGGTAGTACCGTGCGTTCAAAGCATGTAGGCAAGGATCTGTTTGCTGGGTTGAAAAATATCGTTGGCGGTGAACTGACGGCTTATACCGAGCTATTAGAAGAGTCACGCCAAGAGGCAATCGATCGTATGATTGTCAAAGCAGAAGCGCTCGGTGCTGATGCGGTGGTCGGTCTACGTTTTTCAACTTCTAGTATTGCCCAAGGTGCCTCAGAGCTGTTTGTCTATGGTACAGCGGTTAAAGTTGCGCCGATATCACAGCAGCAGTATCAAACCCCGCCAAGCGATGGTTACAACTATTCTAGTCAAAACACAAATACTCAGACCCAAGTCGCACCCGATGATTTACCGCGTTTCAATCCTTTTGGTTAATCCTATAATACTAAAAGCTACCATACTAAATCCTACAACGCTAAAAGCACCGATGCTTTTTATGATGAGAAACGTGCTATGAATGATTCACTCACGCAAGTGCTCATCAACTATGGGCCGTTTGTCTTCTTATTCGCGGCTGGCTGGTTCTTCGGGTCACGCCATGAGCGTCAGCATTTGGCACAGCTAACAGTAGCAGAGCAAGCATTGGGCGATATTACTGTCTCAAGCGAACGTCTATACCGTCCCAAGTTAGCAGCGGGCAGTGAAGGCGAGCTGGTACTTGGTAGTGTCGTCATCGCTCAAGATTACTTCAAAATGATCATCGCTCGCGTACTAAGCATCTTTGGCAAAAACTTAACCACCTATGAGACTTTGCTAGATCGTGCCCGCCGCGAGGCCATCGTTCGTATGCGTACTGAAGCAAAAGCCAAAGGCTACACGCATATCTACGGGTTACGTCTTGAGGTAACCAATGTCAACCAATTAGGCAGTATGGTCGAAGCCATCGCCTACGGTACGGCAGTGATTAGTATTGACCATATTAAACCTACATCTGCTGTAAATCACAAAACCCCCGCTTAAATCATTTCTACTTTTTTATCAAGTGTAAAAACCTATAATTGACTGACGAGTAGTCAGAAAAATCAAAACCATGCACTTTTACAACGATATACTGAAGTTTGCCGTTCCGTTATTATTTCGGTTCGTAGTAACCAGTTTTATCAAAAATTGTCGGTTTAAAAACACGACTATATGAAAAAGTGTCATATAAAGAGCTGACAACGTCGGTGGCTTTTACCCAAGATATCAGCAGGATTGGCTGATTGAGCATGACGAGGTTGTCATAAACCTGCCCGTGTAAGGGCTCTATCTACAAGGATGTAGTTATGGAAGGTGTTGAGTTAGTCACGTTTGTAAATGCAAAAGTCATTCCCATTAGTATCTTTTTGATTATGATGGGGATGGGATTGTCCTTAGTTACCAATGATTTTAAGAGAGTCGTCAAATACCCTAAAGCAGTCGCTATAGGCTTGACCAATCAGCTAATATTCTTACCGCTCGTAGGTTTTGCTTTGGCAACCACTATGTCTCTCGAGCCAGAGTATGCCGTTGGGGTCATGTTGCTGGTATTGTGTCCTGGTGGCACGACATCGAATCTATTTACCTATTTAGCCAAAGGTGATGTCGCACTTTCAGTCACCATGACCGCTATTGCTAGTGTCATTACCGTATTTACCATTCCTATCGTCCTCAGTTTTTCGCTCGTATACTTCATGGGTGCGGGTAGTGAGTTTCAGTTGCCAGTGGTCAAGACCATGATCAGCCTAATTGCTCTGACTATCTTACCCGTCAGTATTGGTATGCTTATCAAACGCTATGCTCCTAACGCGGCAGACAAGGGACAGGTGATGGTGTCTCGTTTTGGCGTGATATTTTTGAGCTTCTTGGTACTTTTCTTAAGCTATGTGCAACGAGACATTATCGTTGAAGCGTTAATCGCTACTGGCCCTGTGGCATTGATATTGAACGTATCGACAATGGCGCTTGGTTATTACACCAGTAAATGGTTCGGTTTAAATCCTGCACAAAGACGCTCGATTACTATGGAAGTCGGCCTACAAAACAGTACGCTTTCAATGTTTATGGCACTGACGCTATTGGCTAACTATAAGATGTCGATGACGCCAGCCATTTATACGCTAATCATGTTCTTGACCGCAGGTATCATGGTCAGAGTATTTACTGCCCAGCACAATAAAGCCAAAAGAACCGAGATAGAAAACAGTGTATTGGCAGCACGTAGAATGTAAGAGGTTTAAGATAACCGTAGTAACGCATTGTTGCGCCCATTGAGACAATACTTGGCAAAAAAATCAACAGTGTATAGTGCAATAAATTAAGCCCATAACCCGCTTTGTATAATGAAGCGTGTTATGGGCTTTTGCGTTTAATGCTCGTTTTAACTCAAATCAGTTTAGCTCAAATTAGTTTAGCTCAAACTTAGAATCTTCGTCTGTCCATTTTCGCTCTTGCCTCAGCGGCTTGTTCTTTCACTTTTTCAATTTCAAATAAGAACGTACGGTTTTTGAGCACCGCGACGAATACCACGCCGCCCACCGTATTGCCCACCAGTACCACGACTAAAAATACCAAATAGCGCCAAAGACTGACGGTATTGCCATATAGCAATGCTGAAAACACTTCGATATTGCCAACGATACTGTGGTGTAAGCCCAAAAACCCGATACTACCAGTGATAAGCGTCACCAGTACGATACGGCTAAGCGTATCTCGTGCAGAGGTCACTAGCCATGCGGCCACGCCCATCATCCAGCCTGCCAGCACTGCGCTGCCAAAGATAACCCACCATTCAAAACCTAAGATATGCTCGGCATAGACATCGATAGCATGGTCTGTAAACAGGTGCATATGCAGCCCTAAACCAATCATTAATGCTGCAAATATACAACCGCCAACGATATTACCAGCGATGACAATGCCCCATAGCCGCAGAAGTTTGTGCAGCGGCTCAATTTTATTTAAGACAGGCAAGCTCAAGAGGGAAGTCTGTTCTGTGAATAATAACGACTGACCAATCACCACGATAATAAAGCCGATTGGATACAGCAGTGACGACAGCACCATGGCATAGCGACTTGGTATCACGTCATTGAGCAAGGCAAACGCTGATAAAATCATAAAAAAGCTGATACCAATCTCTAGCCCAGCCGTAAAGGCACTGGTAAATAGCGAGCCAAGTGAGCGCTCAAAAGTTTCTTTTGCGTGGATAACTTGCTCGACTAAGATGCTGGCGTAGCTTTTCGCTTGGCTTAGATTGTCATCACTGGCAACCTTTTTGATGGTTTCTTTGTCTTCGTCGCTGATTTCTTCTGGCAGGTCGTCATTTTCTAAGTCTTCGGTGGCTTTAATAGGTTCGTCTGCGTCGTTGTCTGTAGTATCATCTACGTCACTATCTGTAGTGTCGTCTGCGTCCTTATCTACCACAATGTCTTTAGAAGAATCGCTGTTTTCTTCTAGCGTATGATTATCTTCAGGCACAGGAGGGGTGGTACTCGCATTTGTACGCTCATCGTTTGGTCGATTAGCCTGAGAATCATGGTCATGCTCGGTATCTTGGGACACGGTCGGCTCGCTGGTTATAGGCTAATGATTTTACTGCATAAGTAATCTCTATTATATTTCCCATTCTTCGGATTGCTGTTGTTAATTGATTAACAATTTGAGTAATAAATCGCCTTCAGGCTTTATAAATTGCCTTACCATCTAACAAAATCTGCCTATCTGCGTTAAAATCACACTATCAACTATTTTTCCTGTTTTTATAGCGTTTTACGCTATCTCATTTTGACCACATTCATTATCAACAATAAGATCACCCTATTATGAGCAATCCTAATACCGATACCAGCATTGATAGCAATGCGAAAACCAATCTGACCCAGTCGATCCAAGCGGCGCTAAGCCAATTAGAAAGCGCCTATAATCCTGCGGAAGTTGAAGCAGGTATGTATCAAGGCTGGGAAGAAAGCGGCTATTTTCAGCCGACTTTTGACAAAGACGAATCGTTTTCTATTGCGCTGCCACCGCCAAACGTCACGGGCTCGCTCCACATGGGTCACGGTTTTAACAACGCTATTATGGATGCGCTCACCCGTTATCACCGCATGGATGGTGATAATACGCTGTGGCAGCCAGGTACGGATCATGCGGGTATCGCGACTCAAATGGTTGTTGAGCGTCGCTTGGAGGCGCAAGGCATCAAGCGACGTGATATGACGCGTGAAGACTTCATCGATAAAGTATGGGAATGGAAAGAAGAGTCAGGCGGTAACATCACTAGCCAAATTCGCCGTTTGGGCAGTTCGGTTGACTGGTCGCGTGAGCGCTTTACCATGGATGATGGTCTGTCCAATGCGGTAAAAGAAGTGTTCGTACGTCTGTTCGACGATGGCCTTATCTATCGTGGTAAGCGTTTGGTCAACTGGGATCCTAAGTTCCAAACCGCATTATCTGATTTAGAAGTAGAAAACCACGATGAAAAAGGCAGCTTATGGCATTTCCGCTATCATTTCACGGATAAAAACCTAACGACACAAGATGGCAAAAATTATCTAGTGGTCGCCACTACGCGTCCTGAAACCTTGCTCGGTGATACGGCTGTCGCAGTCAATCCTAGTGATGAGCGTTATGCGCATTTAGTCGGCAAAACCATTACCTTGCCAATTACGGGTCGCGTCGTGCCTATCGTCGCTGATGATTATGTCGAAAAAGACTTTGGTACGGGCTGCGTAAAAATCACCCCAGCCCATGATTTTAACGATTATGAGTTGGGTCGTCGTCATGACTTGCCATTGATTAACATCCTTGATGAACGCGCTAATATCTTAGCATCGATGGAAGTCTATCCTGATCTGCAAACGCGTGAGCTAACGTTAGAGACCACGCCAAGTGACTATACTGGTTTAGAACGTTTTGCCGCGCGTAAGTTCCTTGTCGAGCAAGCAGGCGAGCAGGGCTGGCTAGAAGATATCGAAGACTATGCACTCAAAGCCCCACGTGCTGAGCGTGGCGGCACGATCGTCGAGCCGTTTTTGACCGATCAGTGGTATGTCGCCTGTCTCTTATACACATCTGACGCTGCCGACGATA
>CAJXUF010000073.1 GCA_913061175.1 uncultured Psychrobacter sp. | reverse complement strand
ACGAGATAGGAGTCCGTCTCGTGGGCTCGGAGATGTGTATAAGAGACAGGGTGGTAACTTCTCAAGCGGCGGCGATATTAAAGAGATGTTGTCTGAAGGATTAGACAAGGATATTGTTTCAAACAAATTAAGAGGTATGGTAGAAGGTGCAGGCGAAGTCAGCTTAAAATTACGTCATATTCATAAGCCCATTATTGCAAAATTAGAAGGTGCTGTGGCAGGTGCTGGCATGAACTTGGCGCTTACTTGTGACTTCCGAATTGCCGCAGACAATGCAAAGTTCGTACAAGCGTTCGTTAATATTGGCCTAGTTCCAGATGCAGGTGGTATTTACTTATTAAACCAATTGGTAGGTGCAGCAAAAGCCACTGAGCTTGTAATGCTAGGAGATAAACTGAAAGCCGAAGATATGGCACGCTTAAATCTAGTGAACGACGTGGTAATTATTGACGAGCTAGAAGCCACCGTACAAGCATTGGCGCTACGATTGAGCCAGCTACCAGGCAAAGCGTTGGCCGCTATGAAAGAGAGCTTCAACGTACACGCCTTCGCTGGTTTGAGCGCGGCGTTAGATACGGAAGTAGAACAGCAGACCGTAATGGCAAAAACTGATGACTTTATCGAAGGGGTTAGCGCCTTTATCGAAAAGCGTAAGCCTGTATATCAAGGGAAATAACAAGATAAACAATGATGCTATCAAAAAAGGGCTACCAATATGGTAGCCCTTTTTTTGTCAATACCTTTAATTAAGAAGCGGTCGCGGGTTTAGAATGATGAGGTAAAGTAAATATTTTGTCAAAAATCAGAGTAAACGTAAACGTATAAACTAAGAAAAACAGCAGTAGCGCTACTTCCATCATAAAGGCTTTTACTAGACCAACATCGTACCAAATCATATACAGTGGCAAGCAGATCAACACCAGCCCACCTTCAAAACCAAAAGCATGAACACTGCGTATCCATAACGTGCGACGTACAATGCGCCTGCGGCGTTCCCATGCTTCGAAAACAGTATTATATATAAAGTTCCAAACGACGGCTGCTACCGACATCATTACGGCAATTGGTAAGGATTCTGATGCGTCACTGTGACTGAGTTTCATCAATATAAGAGTAGATAAGATAATCGCGATAATTTCGAAAGCGGTCACATAAATTAAGCGACGTTTGAGCGGTGATAAGGTCATCAACCAAGACTCCAAAGCACCTGTATTTAAACAGCAAGGTGCGTATCAAAGTATCGGTCCGTCCCGAGTTAGAAAAGATAAATAAAGTGCAGAGCCACGGTTTCCGCCTGCCCCTATATTATACAGAAACCAAACTCAAAAATCAGTGAGGACATTTGTAAACAGGCGTAAGCCGTTTTATTAACGATTATCGCCTGTTTTAACCAGACTATTTTGCCGGTAGACCCCATTTATTGGTTTCAGGCTTGGTATCACTCGCTAGAAATACTAGCAACATAATAGAGCCTATCAGTGGCACTATCCCTATCAAAAACCACCATCCTGAGCGGCTAGTATCATGTAAGCGGCGGATAGTCACGGCAAGACCAGGCAGAAATAAACCAAGTGCCGCTACTATGTAAAATAAACCTGTCTCTGAGCTGAATATTAATGCGTCTAGCAGCATTGCAACGATCATCACCCCCATTTGCACTAGAAAAAAATACCAATACTCCTTACGGCGAGCACGACCAGAAAAATTCGTGTAATTTCTCATACCCTTTTTAAACCAGTCAATGATGCCGTAATTTGCTTCAGAGCTATGATTGTTAGCCATCGTAGATCTGGGCAGTGGCGGCGGAGTCGCTTTATCAAGCTTAATATTATTTTCCATAGGGCTTTTTATCTCAGTCGTGAAAAGTAGAAATCGTCAGTGAAAATTATCAATAATTAGCTTTGATTATAGATACTCAATAAAAGTTTGTAAATGAATACTAGTTTTCTTAGAGTTATCAATAAAAAACCCCGCATCATGACGATACGGGGTTATTCTATTATTAAAGCTTAAAAACGTTTTGCTTAAGCTGCAACCAAGATTAGGTCAACTGAGCAACGTTAATCTTATCTGCCTCTTCAGTATAGTCTTCCATACGGTCGAAGTTCATGTATTGATAGACTTCATCACCCATGCTGTTTAGCATGCCAGCATACTGCTGATACTCATCGTTAGTCGGCAATTTACCAAGTACCGCTGCGACTGCTGCAAGCTCTGCAGAAGCTAGGTATACGTTAGCGCCTTGACCTAGACGGTTCGGGAAGTTACGAGTTGAAGTCGATACCGCAGTAGATTTCGGTGCGATACGTGCTTGGTTACCCATACATAGTGAACAACCTGGCATTTCAGTACGAGCGCCGGCTTGTGCATAGATGTTGTAGTAACCTTCTTCCATCAACTGACGTGCATCCATCTTAGTAGGTGGTGCAATCCATAGACGAGTCTTTAGACTTCCTGCTGGTACGTCTTGTAGCAATTTACCAGCGGCGCGGAAATGACCAATATTGGTCATACATGAACCGATAAATACTTCATCAATGGTGTCCCCTGCAACGTCAGCTAGCGTCTTAGCATCATCTGGATCGTTCGGGCAGCAAAGGATAGGCTCTTTGATTTCGCTCATATCGATAGTGATGTCGATAGCGTATTCAGCATCGTCGTCAGCACGCATGAGGCTTGGGTTAGCCAACCACTCTTGCATTTGCTCAACACGGCGGCTGATCGTACGTGCATCGCCATAGCCTTCTGAAATCATCCACTTAAGCAGCGTGATGTTTGAGTTTAGGTACTCAGTCACTGATGCTTCAGACAAAGTGATGGTACAACCAGCAGCACTACGCTCAGCTGAGGCATCAGATAATTCAAACGCTTGCTCAGCGGTCAAATCTTCTAGACCTTCGATTTCAAGAATACGGCCGTTGAACTCGTTGATTTTACCTTTCTTATCAACCGTCAAGTAACCTTCTTTGATCGCTTGATAAGGGATAGCATGTACTAGGTCACGTAGGGTGATACCAGCTTGACGCTCACCAACAAAACGAACACGAACAGATTCAGGCATATCAAGTGGCATAACACCAGTCGCAGCTGCGAAAGCAACTAGACCAGAACCCGCTGGGAACGAGATACCCATTGGGAAACGAGTATGCGAATCACCACCGGTACCAACGGTATCTGGAAGTAGCATACGGTTCAACCATGAGTGAATGATACCATCACCTGGACGTAAGCTTACGCCGCCACGGTTCATGATAAAGTCAGGTAGTGTGTGCTGAGTCTCAACGTCAACTGGCTTTGGATAAGCCGCAGTATGACAGAATGACTGCATCACTAGGTCTGCTTGGAAACCCAAACATGCCAAGTCTTTTAGCTCATCACGTGTCATCGGACCAGTGGTATCCTGAGAACCGACCGTAGTCATCTTAGGCTCACAGTACATACCTGGACGTACGCCTGTCAGGCCACAAGCTTTACCAACCATTTTCTGTGCAAGCGTAAAGCCTTTACCGGTATCAGCTGGCTCTTCTGGCTTAGCAAAGATGTCTGAATGACCAAGACCCATGTATTCACGAGCACGGTTAGTCAAACCACGACCAACGATTAATGGAATACGGCCGCCAGCACGAACTTCATCAAGCAATGTTGGTGAGTTTAGTGAGAACGTTGATAGTACTTCATCAGAGTCATGCTTAGTGATTTTGCCTTCGTACGGATAGATGTCAAATACATCACCCATGTTTAGGTTATCAACTGCCACTTTTTCGATTGGCAATGCGCCAGAATCTTCCATCGTGTTGAAGAAGATAGGAGCGATATTGTTACCAAGTACGAGACCGCCGCCACGCTTGTTTGGCACGTTAGGGATATCTTCACCCATCAACCACAATACTGAGTTGGTTGCAGACTTACGGCTAGAACCAGTACCAACAACATCACCAACATAGGCTAGCGGATGGCCTTTTTCTTTCAGCGCTTCGATTTGCTTCATTGGGCCAACAACGCCCTCTTCGTCAGCATTGATGCCGTCGCGAGAGTTTTTGTGCATGGCTAGTGAATGTAATGGGATATCAGGACGGCTCCATGCGTCTTGCGCAGGTGATAAGTCATCCGTGTTGGTCTCACCAGTTACTTTGAACGTCGTGTAAGTGGTTTTCTTTGGTACTTCAGCACGGTTCAAGAACCATTCTGCGTCAGCCCAAGACTGAATCACTTCTTTCGCAATAGTGTTGCCAGCTTCTGCTTTTTCAGTCACGTCATTGAACGCGTCAAATACTAGCAAAGTTTTCTTTAATGCTTCAGCAGCGTCTTGTGCAACTTCGCTATCATCTAGTGCAGCAACTAATGGCTGAACGTTGTAGCCACCTTGCATAGTGCCTAGAATTTCAACAGCTTTTTGCTTGCTGATAAGTGGTGATGATGTTTCACCCTTTAAGATAGCAGCCAAAAATGCCGCTTTAACGTATGCTGCTTGGTCAACACCAGCAGGAATACGGTTTTCTAATAGGTTCATTAAGAACGCATCTTCGCCTGCAGGCGGGTTCTTTAATAATTCAACCAACTCTACTACTTGTTTTTCATTTAGTGGTAGGGGTACAGTTCCTAGCTCAGCACGTTCTTCGACATGTTTACGATAAGCTTCTAACACAATAGTCGTCCTCGTCAGTTGGGGTGTAGCACATTACGTGGGTAGTCAGCATGACTGCCTGCGTCTATATACTATATGAAATAATTATCCGTGCAATCATAGCTTAAAACGCTTTAAATGTTAATGGCTCAGCTCTGAAAAGGCGCATAGTAAGGCCATATTGAACATTTATTATAAAAATAGTGCCATCAATAATATGATTGTAGCGCTCATTATAACTGGCATTTGCCTGATTACGCTTATCAATAAGTACTTGCTTTATGACTGAGCAGACACCATATGACTGATATACGCTTTTGTAAGAAACAACTTCGATAAAGTCTCGCTTAAAAAATGTAGCAATATCGATATATTAGCAGCCGATTTATTAACAGTCGATTTGGTAAAAACATCTTGGTAAAACATTAAGGACGATAATATGACTGATAGCAATACGGACAACAATTCTAACTATGATAATGGTCTCAAGGTACGCACTGAGGTGATGGGTGAGCAGCATGTCAAACGCTCGCTTGATGCTGCCACAGGATTTACCCAACCGCTGCAAGACTGGATTATCGAACACGCTTGGGGCAGCACTTGGCAAGATGACTCAGTATTACCGCGTAAGTATCGCTCATTAATCACTATTGCCTTTTTAATTGCCCAAAAAAGCCCAAACGAGTTGAAAGGTCATATACGCGGTGCCATTAACAACGGGGCTAGTGTCGCTGAGATTAGAGAAGTGCTCATGCATAGCTTGCCGTACTGCGGTGCACCTGCTACTCAAGAAGCGTTTCGCGCCGCCATAGATATACTGAATGAGTTAGAAATCGATATAGATATTTAAAACTATGGTCGTCCGAGCAATCATAGTAATCTTAACAATATTGTTTAAAAATTGACGACCAAATTTCTGCTATAATATCTGCACTCATAAAACATTCTGATAATTCCATAAACCCTTATAATATAAAGGGTTAAGAGATAACTCCATTATGACAACTGCCGTACAAACACATGTACCTGCTGCTAAGGCCAAACCAAAAAAAGCCATCCAAGGCGAAAAGCTGCGTGGCTATGACAAAGTTGCCCGTATCCCAATTAAGGTGATCCCGACTGTCGAGGCAAAGAAAAAGCCTGATTGGATTCGGGTAAAAATGTCCTCGCCTGCTGAAGTCGCTCGTATCAAAGCAACGTTGCGTGAGCAAAAGCTTTATACCGTTTGTGAAGAAGCAGCCTGCCCTAACCTGCCACAGTGCTTCGCTGATGGTACAGCCACCTTTATGATCATGGGTGATATCTGTACGCGTCGCTGCCCGTTCTGTGATGTCGGTCATGGTCGTCCTAATGAGCTAGACAAGGATGAGCCGCGTCATACTGCTGAGACCATTCAAGGTCTACAGCTTAAGTATGCCGTAATCACCTCTGTTGATCGTGACGATCTAAAAGACGGCGGTGCTGGACATTTTGTAGAAGTGCTAAACGAGTCAAGAGCACTTAGCCCAAACTGCTTGATTGAAATCCTAGTACCAGATTTCCGTGGCCGTATGGATATCGCATTGGATTTATTGACAGAGACCGCACCAGATGTGTTTAACCACAATATCGAAACGGTGCCACGTCTATACAAAGCTTTCCGTCCGGGTTCTGATTATCAGCATTCGTTAGATTTGCTTAAGATTTATAAAGAGCGTCGTCCTGATATCGCCACCAAGTGCGGCTTTATGGTTGGCCTTGGTGAGACCGAAGAAGAGATCTATGCCCTACTCGATGACCTAAAAGCTCATGATGTAGATATGATTACTATCGGTCAGTATCTACAGCCTAGTAAAAACCACGCGCCTGTCGATCGTTATGTCCATCCAGACGAGTTCCAACGCTATATGGACTACGGTAAAAAGATTGGCTTCTTTAGCATTTGGGCAGGTCCAATGGTACGCTCAAGCTACTTTGCAGATCGTCAGTACTATGGCGAAGACTGCCCAGCACCTATCCGTAGCAAAAAAGCATTAGAAGCTGAAGGCAAACTTGGCTGCTAATTTAGCAATCAAGTGAGATGAAAGTAGTTGCGAACAGCAGTCGCTAAAACATTTCTTAAGAATATTAAAAAGGGTGAATAACAAATTTGTTATTCACCCTTTTTTTGAGCTTTGTTAGATTTAAGAATGACTAAACCTAACGCTTTACACGGTTAAAGTTGGCGTTGGCTTTCCAGCTGTTTTTATATTGAATGCAGCAATACCAAGGACAATAATACCACCTGCGATACCAGTCGTGATCTCAGGATAAATCAATAACAAAGCACCAATAGCTAAGATGATACGAGTCACCGTATTCATACCGCCTCTGAAGTAGCCTTCGAGTGCTGAGCTCAGTGCAATGACACCAGTTACCGAAGTCACTACTACTGTAATGATATCTACAATAGGTGGCAGCGGGAAATCTTTTGCCGTGACTGCTAGGCCAGTTGGATCTATCATCAACATCGTTGGATTATAAATAAACATAAACGGCACGATGAATCCCGCGAGAGCAAGTTTGAGGGACAAGAACCCTGTTTTCATCGGATCTCCACCGGATATACCTGCACCCGCAAAGGCTGCAAGACACACAGGCGGTGTAATATTGGCAAAGATACCAAAATAGAAAACAAACATGTGCGCTGACAAGATTGGAATATCAAAACCGGCCAATGCTGGTGCAGCCATCGTCGCCGTAATGATATAGGCAGGAATAGATGGTAGCCCCATGCCCAAAACCATTGATGCCAACATCGTTAAGATAAGGGTAAAGAATAGCGATCCTGCGCCTAATGTAACGATAGAGGATGTCATCACCGTACCAAAACTGGTCAGACTCACAACCCCAATGATAATACCAACGACCGCACAAGCAGCCATGACCGCTAATGACTGGCGCGCACCATCTTCTAATGCACCCAAAATATCAGAAAAGCTCATGCGCGTTTCCGCACGTAGCATACTAATCACAACGGTGAAACCAATGGTATAAGCTGCTGCATATCCCACAGGTACGTTTCTGATTAATAAGAAAATCAAGAAGACAATCGGTAATAGCATATGACCGCGGGCTTTTAATACTTCTTTGACCGCTGGTAAATTTTCTTTAGCAATACCTTTTAGATCACGACGTCCAGCGCGGAAATGCACCTGCGCAATGACACCTAAATAGTATAATATCGCTGGCAATAATGCTGCTAAGGCAATCGTGCTATACGGCAAGCCTGTTGTCTCAGCCATAATGAAGGCACTGGCACCCATAATCGGTGGCAAAATCTGTCCACCAACCGAAGCACTGGCTTCAACTGCACCCGCAAAATCTTTGTGATAGCCGACTTTTTTCATCAACGGAATGGTAAAGGCACCTGTACTAACCACATTTGATAAAGCTGAGCCATTGATACTGCCCATAAAGCCACTAGAGATAACCGCTACTTTTGCGGGCCCACCCTTTTTATGACCAGCGATGGCCAATGCTAAATCATTGAATAACTGCCCCATTCCTGAACGTGCTAAGAACGCACCAAACAGAATGAATAAGAAGATAAAGGTGACCGATGCACCAATCGCAACAGAGTATAGACCTTCCGTTTTTAAGAATAATTGACCAAAGATATCACCCATATCATAAGGGCGAGTCAAAAGCCTGTCAGGCATAAAATCTAAATGACTGACAAATGGATAGGCCAAAAATATGCCTGCCAAGATTGGTAAAATCCAACCAGTGATACGGCGACTGCCTTCTAGTACGCAGACTACCGTAATCAAGGAAAATATCACATCGACCTGATTGGCCATACCGCCACGCGAGGTCACGATATCTTGATATTCATAGATGAGATAGCCCATACCGGATAGAGACAGGGCAAACCAAATCCAGTCATACCATGCCACTCGCTTGCGACTGCTTTTTTTGCTGGCTGGAAAAATTAGGAATATCAATGCAAAACCAACACCCACGTGTACAGAGCGCTGTAACAGTGCTGGCATTGGATTAAAAGTAATATATAAATGAAACAGTGAATAGAGTATACAAATGCCAGCAATAAAATATTTTACTGGTCCTTGAGTGATATGACGCGTGATTGACTCTCGGTCATATTTTTCCAATACTGCTCGGTTGACCGCATCCGCCTCAGCATCGTTATCAACTTGAGCATCTGGCATGGTAGTCACACTACCTTGATCCGTCACTTGGGAGTTCATGACAAAAGTCCTTTTTAAATCTATCAATTAAATCATACGTCTTAGGCATGATCACCACTTCAGAATAGTCTGGCACCCACTGGTGAATCAAGAAACGATGACCACCATAATCCATTTCACCTTTGGTCAGTCTAGATACGACCCAATTAAGGCGATGCAGTTTTTCGTTGATTTGATAACCCAGATAGCCAGACTTTTGTATAGGAGCGAGCATTTCGGTGGAGGGTGTCCCCGCACCGAACGCTTCAAAATAGGTCGTGGTCAGTAACAGCTCCGCACCTTCTGTACTGCTGCCGTCTATGCGTTGATACTGCTCTTCCCACCACTGTTTTTCTACAGAATGTATCCAACGTAGCTGAAAATCAGGCTCAGTGAAATAGCAAACCTTATCATCAGCACCGTCTATGCCTGCGACTCGCACTTCAACGACAGACTGAAGCGTAGAGCCTAACCATAGCGTAAAAAAAACTAGCGCTGCAATAAATGCCGCGCCAATTGATAACCATAATGAATTACTTGGCTGCTTGTTCGTCATAGTACTTTTTAGCTCCAGGATGGATTGGGGCTACCATGCCATCACGAGCGGTTTCTAGACTGATATCATTGGCCGCTTGGTGAGCTGTTTTTAGACCATCTAAATTATCGAACAATGCTTTGGTTAGTTTATAACCATCCGCTTCAGACAGATCAGAGCTAACCAATAGTGCATTCATAATTGCTGCAGTTGGTACGGCTGTTTCGTTACCATAAGTGCCAGCAGGAATCTCAAAGGTTTTGAAGTAAGGCTTGGTCGCGATGATTTCTTTTAGCTTGTCTTGGTTGATAGTGACAATCTGTAAATCTAAACCTTGCTCTAACTCCATCAAAGATGAGTTTGGTAGGCCACTACTAAAGAATGCCGCTTCGATCTTACCTGCTTTCATACCATCAGCAGCTTCAGCAAAACCTAGATAATCAACGGTGACATCATCATATGTGATACCAAACCCTTCAAGTAAAGTACGAGCATTTACTTCTGTACCAGAACCTTGATCGCCTACAGCAATACGCTTGCCTCGTAAATCTTCAATGTTTTTGATACCAGATTTTTTCGAGGTCACGATTTGCACCACATTAGGGTACAAAACAGCAATCTGTTGAATGTTAGTGATTGGCTGCTCAAAGTTGTTTTTACCTTCGACAGCATCCGTCACTACGTCACTCAGTGCCAAGACCATGTCGACCTTGCCTTGGGTCAATAGATTGACGTTTTCGACTGACGCGCCAGTGGTTTGAGTTTTTGAGTTTACGCCAAAAGTTTTGACATAGACTTCAGACAATGAAGTACCAATAATGTTGTAAGGGCCAGACGCACCGCCAGTAGCGATGGTCAAAAACTTAGTATCAAGCTTATCTGCTGCAGTATCTGTTGCCGCGCTATCTGCAGATGCAGTATCACTGCCTTCTGAGCTTGGAGATGAGCATGCAGTTAGACCTAGCGCAGCACTCAACATAGCTGACAAAAGTAATGGGGATTTTAAAGAATTAAGCATTGAATTCATCCTTGAAGTGGTCGATTTTTTACGTTTAACAATATCCGTATTTATACATAAATACGTTACAGACGAGTAATAATATAGTAATTTTGTCAATAAATAAACCTTAGCTTACTTTCTCTTTTTCTTTCAATACCTTATATTTAGAGCTATTAGAGAAAATATAGGCTATTCATTAACTGTACTAATATATACTTATGTTTTGCTATGCGAAACAAAGTTTCATTTAATAAATATTAAAACAAAAATTGTCGCTATTGTAAACCTTTATCGATATCTGGAAAATATTGTCATATCGCATTATTTCTTAGGAATTTTTAGATATAGCAAATTAATGAGAATTCTCTATTTATAACTATCTCGATTTATAACTATAAGGGCAAAAGTTCTGCTATATTTTATCTGAGCTATTTTTTGGTTCAGGATATTACATGGCACTAGTCTGTGTCTCTCTTTTATTAACCCATTCGGATAGTCTTTATGACAATACCCCACACGGAAGTACTGGCAACATTATCTGCTGATATTGCTATCATCGGTGGCAGCGGTCTCTACCAAATGTCATCACTGACCAATAAACGCAGTGTAACAATACAGACGCCTTATGGCAGTCCATCTGATGATATTGTCTTAGGTGAGCTTGAGGGAGTGACCGTTGCTTTTTTGACGAGGCATGGTCAGGGACATAGATTAACCCCGTCCGAAGTGCCGTATCGAGCCAATATCTATGCGCTAAAAGCGCTTGGGGTACGCTATATCGTATCCGTATCAGCAGTTGGCTCATTGCAAGCGCATCTTAAGCCATTAGACATGGTCGTGCCTGATCAAATGATTGATATGACCAAGCAACGAGTGAGTACCTTTTTTGGTGAGGGTGCCGTCGCCCATGTGTCGATGGCAGACCCACTATGCCCTGCCCTAGCAGACATCTTGACGCGCGCTTATGACCAAGCAGATATTGCAGAAGGTAGTAGTCATTCTAGGGCAACTTATGTCTGTATCGAAGGGCCTCAATTCTCAACTCGGGCAGAGTCAGAATGGTATCGTCAGATGCAGGCAGATATTATTGGCATGACCAATATGCCAGAAGCCAAATTGGCACGTGAAGCCAGTATTTCTTATGCCACGTTAGCTCTGGTGACAGACTTCGACTGCTGGCATCCGACGGAAGAAGCCGTCAGTGCCGACTATGCGATAGAAAACCTCATGAAAAATGCGAATAATGCTCAAAAAGTGATACAGGAAGCTGTTGCTTTAATTTCTGCCGAACTACCTGACTCAATTGCTCACAATGCCCTCGCACAAGCGCTAGTCACATCTATAGATGCGATGGACGAGCATACCAAGATTAGACTGGCCGCCTTGCTAACGTGATTGTAATGCGTCCTTTCCATTTTGAACTAAATACTTTCAATCGGTTTAGTCTTAATCTGGCTTCAATCAAGTCAAAAAAGGCCATTAACTAAATTAATGGCCTTTCTTATAATTAAGCATGTATATTTGAATTTATGCTAAATACATCACTTTGATATCAGCAACAACCACCTGCACCAGATGCCAGCATCATAGGTTGATTAAACGGCATTAACTCACCGCAGCCCGCAAAAATACCGTAGTGACGACTGTCATCACCGATAAACTCAAAGTGCGGCGCAAAGCGCGACTCTTGCAGCATGCGAAACGTATTGCCACATACTGGGAATACCCGACCAGCTTCGATAGCGTGATGTTTATCTAAATCAAACCGATGCGGGGACTGCTCGATAGTTCCTTTATATATCACCGCTTGTCCGTGATCTTCGCAAGCATCCTCAAGCGAGTCAATTTTAAATAAGCGGTAAGTTGCAGAGAAAAACTGAATATCACCAATTTTAGCCGCCAAGGCAGGATCTGTAATCTCAAGCGGACGATCCTCGACCAAACGTACGTCTAAAAACCCTGCATCTCGTGACAAACGGATAAAGTCTTTCCAGTACAATGCGCCGCTCAAACACTCGCCATATAGTACCGGATCATCGATTAAGTGTTGCGGGATGCGGCGATCAGCATAGACGTCAGAAAAATAAAACTCTCCACCAGGCTTGAGCAGTCTCTGCACACTGGCCATGACCGCAGCTTTATCTGGTGATAGATTGATAACGCAGTTTGAGACGATGATATCGAAGCTATTAGCCTCAAGGTCTAGTTCATCTAGTTTCTCGATATAGCCATGCAAAAATGTCACATTGTCATAACCAAACTTATCGACATGATAGGCTTGATGCTGTTTGGCCACGGCTAGCTGCTCATCGGTCATATCCACACCGACCACATGGCCGCTCTCGCCAACCAGTTGCGCCAATGCATAAACATCTCGGCCTGAGCCACTACCCAAATCTAAAATTCGGCAGCCTTCGAGCAGTGCTGGACACACCAGACCACAGCCGTAATAACGACTCAATACTTCATCGTGAATATTTGCGAGTAATGGCTTGAGCCACTCAGGCATATTGCTGATATCACAACAAGCCGAAGTCTTTAAATCATCGGTACTCTGTAACTCTTTTCCATAGTAATTTTGCACGACGTCATGCATAACAATATCCTTATTAAATGTACCATCCGGTTAAAAGTATTAGGGCGTGTCCTCATTTTAAAAATGGTGATAAAAATGAGATAAATTGCAGTC
>CAJXUF010000072.1 GCA_913061175.1 uncultured Psychrobacter sp. | reverse complement strand
CTGCATATCGTCGGCAGCGTCAGATGTGTATAAGAGACAGATTACGTAATGGCGGTGTCAAGCTTAACGATCGTGTACAAGCAACGCTTGAACTTGAGTCTGGTGCCAACGATCCCTTGGCTATTTTATTAGTTACTGGTTTGATTGCCCTAAATGTTGATCCTGCTGGTCAGACAGTATTTGGCTTTTTAGTTTTATTGCTACAGCAGCTGAGCTTTGGATTAGGCATGGGCTTACTGTTCGGTTATTTTTTATCCCGATTATTGCCTAAAGTGCATTTAGCAGAAGGCATGTACGCGATCTTAATCCTCTCCGCTGGCTTGGCTGTGTTCGCCGCAACCAACCTCATTGGCGGAAGTGGATTTTTGGCGGTATACCTCACTGGTGTGCTAATCGGCAACCATAAGGTGCGCTCGACAGAGCATGTCATGCGAGTGATGGACAGCTTTGCTTGGTTGTCGCAGGCGGTGCTTTTCGTAGTATTAGGACTGCTGGTCACTCCGTCAAACGTCCTCAATGTCTGGCATTATTCGGTTGCAATCGCGCTCTTTATGATCTTTGTGGCGCGTCCTATTGCCGTCTATACCAGTGTCAAACCATTCAAATTTAAAGACAGAGAGATTGGGTTTATCTCTTGGGTTGGTTTGCGCGGTGCAGTGCCTATTACCTTAGCGATTTTACCCGTCATGGCTGGTATAGATAATGCTTTTATGCTGTTTGATATTGCCTTTGGTGTCGTGGTTCTGTCGTTGATTTTGCAAGGCACAACCATTCCTACGATGGCGAATCTATTTAAAGTACGTATTCCAACTAATAAAGACCCCAAAGAAGAACACGAGGTTTGGGTATCCGATAAGGCCAGTATCACGCTGTATGAGTTTGAGGCAAAGTCAGGTGCATTTGCCATTGGGCGTCATCCTATGGGTATCTCAAAGGGCATTAACCCAGATGAAATCAGTGTCTTTGCGCTAGTGCGTAATCAGCAAATCGTAGTAGTCGATGACAATACAAAGCTAAAATTCGGCGACAGTGTCTGGTATGCGATGAGAGGCAATCACGCTAGCAAAATCGCCAAGATTTTTAATGACACAACATTAGATCGCAAAGCTATCGATGATTTCTATGGCGATTGGTTGCTATCACCGAGTGTTAAGCTTGGTGATTTGCCGTTTTTTACAGGAATTATGGCATCTGAGACATTGGTAAAAACACTCAAAACTTCCGACGAAGACAGCGCAAAAAACATGTGGGAGCAGACGGTTGCTGAGTACGTGAAATCACATTTAGGTACTGCGCCAGTGTCAGGCGATACCGTTGTAATAAGTGATGAATGGTCATTGGTTATTAAAGAAGTCGATGACAAAGGGAAGCTAAGAACCATTGGTCTAAAGTATCAAGACCAAGTAGCAACCGCCTAAAATTTTGTCGCAAATTTTTAATGGCTAATGATCAAAACAGTAAAATAAAGCCTTGTCTTTAAAGGCATTACTTTCAAGACAAGGCACCAGTTACTAGGACACTGTGATTAAGAAACACTGAGAGTCCGAGTAGCAAAATCTGCTGATAAATTAGGCTTTAGAATAATTCTCCGACAATAGACTTATCATTTTATTCAAAAAATCTGCCACATGTTTGTGCAGATTCTCTCTGTATGCCCAGTGATGCTTCACCTCGTAACTTGCCTCATCAGGCAGTAATATTTTCATCAGCCCCATCTCTTCGTAGCGCATTGCTAGATCGCGTGGCAAATAACCAACATGGTGACCTGCGAGGATAAGCTGCGCGGTGGCTTCCATCTGATAAGTAGTCGCGCTCAGTATCTTTGGGCGAATATGGTTGATACTGACATCAGTAATATAGCCTCGTTTCACCCAATGATGGTCTTGCTCTAGTTCCTCAAATGTTAGCTTGTCAGGCTCATAAAACGAGCGATGCTCACGCCCGCAGCAGACCACTTGTGTTTCGATAAAAGCAGGTTGAAAGGTCAGTAGCGGTGGAAAGCTGCCGAAGTATCCCACACCAATATCACTCTCGTTGCCGAGGAGCTTTTCTATCATGCTCTCAGGACTTTGCACGTCAATCGAAAAGTGTATCAATGGATTGTCACGGTAGCTTGCAGCCAAACACTGCCGCAGCGCATCATAGAAAAGCGTCGGCATCTGATCGATTAAGCACAGTCTAATATGACCACCACGCACAGAGTCTAACTGACGGATGTAGTGCAATTGATGTTGAAAGCTGGCAACGGCTTCGGTAAAGCTCAAACATGCCTCATACACCGCCGCACCGTCCTCTGTGAGCTTAAATCCTGCTCGACCACGATGACACAGCGTCATTCCTAAGCGGTCTTCTAAATGCGTCAAATGTCCACTGATGACAGAAGTCGTGACATTTAAGCGTGACTGAGCTGCCGTTACGCCTTGGCACTCTACGATAGCCATAAAGCTACGCAGCGTTTTTATATCTATTTTTATTAGTTCATCTAGCATCGATCGCCATCCTATATCAAATTAATTAAATAGTAATGGATAAGAATTGAGTAATTTTCATCAACCTTACTTTTCTATATGTATTCGTACCACCTACTAAGAAATAAAAATTAAAATCTAATTTTATCAAGGTTTTAAGATTACCTAACAAAATATTCTGCTTGTCAAAACTTCTGATAATAATATGTAAATTTCGTTTACTACGAAAAAATAGAAGTTTGCTTCTGAATTTTACCATGGTTCATGCTCTTATATTTATGTATTGTCAATGGCATGTAGCAAATTGTGTACTTAAACCAAATAGAACAAGGAAGTAACTTATGACATTCAATCAACCATTAAGCGGCAATGATATGCCAAGATTTGGCGGTTTCGCTTCTATGATGCGTCTGCCAACTCAAGCCGATGCTGAAGGGTTAGATGTGGCGTTCGTTGGCGTACCTTTAGACATTGGTGCATCCAACCGTAGCGGTGCAAGATTGGGTCCTAGACAGATTCGTGATGAGTCAAGAATGATTCGTCCCTACAATGTAGCCACTCGCGCTGCGCCTTTTGAGTCGTTACAAGTTGCTGACATTGGTGATGTGCCTATCAATACATTCAACCTGTTAAAAAGCGTTGATATCATCGAAAAATTCTATACCGATAAAATCGTCAAACACGGCGCGATTCCTCTAACACTAGGTGGCGATCATACTATCGCGTTGCCTATTCTGCGTGCACTTGCCAAAAAACATGGCCCTGTCGGTATGGTACATATCGATGCTCATGCTGATATCAATGATGATATGTTTGGCGAAAAAATCGCTCATGGTACGCCATTCCGCCGTGCTGTTGAAGAAAACCTCATTGATGGTAATCGTGTGGTACAGATTGGCCTACGTGGTACAGGCTATAGCGCTGAAGAGTTTGACTGGTCAACTGAGCAAGGATTCCGTGTGGTACCTGCTGAAGAGTGTTGGTATAAGTCGCTAACACCGCTCATGGCTGAAGTACGCGAAAAGCTAGGCGATGGTCCTGTCTACTTGAGCTTCGATATCGACGGTATTGATCCTGCATTTGCCCCAGGTACAGGCACTGCTGAAATCGGCGGTTTGACCTCTACTCAAGGTATCGAAATCATTCGCGGTATGCGTGGCCTAGACGTGGTCGGCGGGGATTTAGTCGAAGTATCACCACCGTATGATCCATTTGGTAACACCTCGGTATTGGCAGCGAACTTATTGTTCGAGATGCTATGCATCCTGCCGGGCGTACGCTATGACGACAAGGTTAAGGCGGTTTACTAGTAGTTGTATCTCAACATGATAACCGTAAAAGGAATGGGTTATTGACAGTCTTTTATAGGTGAAATGTGGAGCATAGAGTAGCTTTATCGGCACCAGTGCAATGACTGGTATTAATATAACTCAGTTAAGGAAGACGCTAATGAGTAAACCTTCTTCATTTTTTGGTCAAGATACGCTTTCTCCAAATGAAGCTGGACACAGTTTGGGTTCAATTGGTACGTTTGCGCTGTGGTTCGGTGCCAATATCGTAGTCACGACCATCTTAACTGGGATGTTGTTGGTACCAGATCTACGTTTTACCACTGCTATCACGACCGTACTCATTGGTTCTTTAATCGGTGCAATTCCACTGCTTTTGGTTGGCTTGATGGGCCAGCGTACCGGCCTACCATCGATGGCGCTGACACGTAGAGCTTATGGACCACTTGGTAGCCAGTTGATTTCACTGGTAAACATGGGTGTGCTCATTGCGTGGAGCTGTATTCAGGCGCTACTCGCTGGCATGAGTCTGAATTACGCGATTGAAGCGACTACAGGTTATAGTAACCTGCCATTGTTTGTGATCTTGTGTGAGACAGTCGTGGTGCTGATTGTGCTACGTGGTCACCTCGGTATTGAGCTGGTCGAACGTTGGGCAGCACTAGCTATGGCAGGTCTTACTGTTGTCGTGCTTTATCAACTTAATCAACATTATGATGTATCGACACTGTTTGAGATGCCAGTTGAATCACGTAATGGTATTACGCTAGGTATCGCGTTTGATATCGTCATTGCTACTGCGTTCTCTTGGATGTCTTCGGCAGCCGATTATAATCGAAACTGTAAGACTTCAAAGATTGCCGTATGGGGTACTTACTTTGGTTATATCATGGCGGCTATTGTTGCTATGGGTTTGGGGGCGACGATATCAGGGCTTTCTATCCTAAACGGTATGGAACAGACTTACGACCCGACTCGTCTGCTTGCTGACTTTGGTTTTGGCCTGCCAGCTGCTCTAGTTATCTTCTTTTCAGTCATGACAACCAATGTAATGGCAGTCTATAGCGCAACGCTATCTTGCATGAACGTTGCTCCTAACATGAGCTTTTGGAAACCTGCACTTATCATTGGTTTGGTCACTATCTTTGGGGCGCTGATACCAGGTATTTTAGACCAATTCCAAAACTTCTTGTTGATCGTAGGTGCACTATTTATCCCAGCATTTTCAGTCATGATTGTCGATTATTATCTTGTTGGTCAAGAAGGCTATACCGCAAAGCTGCTTGACTCTACTAAACAGTTAGGCCGTCCTACTGCAAAGATTGCTATCGCAGCATATTTAATTGGTGCAGCGCTCGCCGCATACTGGACTTTGATAGCGCCTCCATCTTTCGGTGCTTCATTACCTGTCTTTATTATTACTGGTGGACTTTACTGGTTAGGTGCGACTTTGTTCACTCGCCCTAGTAGCGTTGTCACTTCAGATCAGAAGGAGCCTTCATTGTGAAATTGATGATTGCTCAAACCAATCCTTTACTGGCTGAAGCGCCTGCCAATCTAGAAGCTTTAGAGTCGCTTTGCCGCATAGCTGTAGAGGCAAAAGTAGATCTGCTCGCGTTGCCAGAGCTTGCATTCACAGGCTACAACATTTTTGAGCATCTTGATCGCTTAGCGCAAACTATCGATGGACCAATTGTCACTGAGGCAGCTAGACTTGCTGATAAATATAACTTGCATCTACTATTTGGTCTCGCTGAGCGCCAGTCTAATGGTGAGTTAAGCAACTCTGCCATATTGCTAGATGACAATGGGCAACACCTTGAGACTTATAATAAGCGTCATTTATGGGATCGTGAAAACGAGTTCTTTACAGCAGGTAAAAAATCCTGCGTGGTTGTTACTCGATTTGGCAAGTTAGGATTGATGATTTGCTACGATAATGAGTTCCCAGAGGTGGCAAGAGAGCTAGCTCAAGCAGGCGCAGAGGTCATCCTGTCACCTACAGCAAATATGCTGCCAAATGCAGAGCGTCAAGTGCTACAAATCCGCGCTCGTGCCATGGACAATCAATGCTTTGTTGCTTGTATCAACCGCTCAGGCGTAGAAGACACTCTTCATTACTGTGGCAATAGCATCGTCGCTGGTCCCGATGGTGAGGTAATCGGAAGGCTTGGTTTGACTGCTGGCACGATGATAGTAGATATCGATCTTGCCCGTATTGATGAGAGTCGCACGCATCAAAATTATCTTAAGGACCTACAGATTCGTGATGGAGCTGACTTATGAGTGAGCACTCATTACCTCGAATCAAGCCAGAAAACTGGTATCGAACCACTACGCTCAGTGACGGAATCACACTTATTGATGAGCCATGGATTAAACCGTTTTTCCGCTGCAATCTGTGGCACGTACGGGGTAGCGAACGCGATTTATTAGTAGATTTTGGGTTAGGTGCTGTACCATTGCGCCGCCATGTCGCTTTGCTCGCTGATCGCGATATCGTTGGTGTTGCCAGTCACACCCATTTTGACCATATTGGCGCAGCAAATGAGTTTGACTGCTGTCATGTCCATTCTGCTGAAGTACACATCTTAGCTGAACCAGACAAGACCCGCACTTTGGCAGATATGTTTGTCAACGATGAGATGTTTGACGCGCTACCGCCTGAACCTTATGCCCATTGCGGCTATAAAATTGCGGCACCAGCGAAAATTATGCAGCTTGAAGACGGT
Organism: uncultured Psychrobacter sp.; assembly: GCA_913061175.1. GTDB lineage: Bacteria > Pseudomonadota > Gammaproteobacteria > Pseudomonadales > Moraxellaceae > Psychrobacter. The sequence continues at coordinate 6,589 of CAJXUF010000072.1, read as the reverse complement.
GACGTGATTGATTTGGGCAATCGTCAATTTGAAGTAATTCATACGCCCGGTCATTCTCCAGGTGGTATTGCCTTGTGGGAAGCTGCTAGCGAAACGCTGATTTCTGGTGACCTTATCTATGATGGCCCATTAATTGAAGATACGTGGCACAGCAATATGTCTGACTACGCTAAGAGCATGCGCCGCTTAAATGCACTGCCGGTGCGAGTCGTTCATGGTGGTCATTTCCCTAGCTTTTCAGGTAAACGCTTAAACATCATGATTGATGATTGGTTACGGCACCATGACTTGTAATGAATAGCACTCAATAACGATTAAAAATAAACCATTAGCCAATATAAAAGTTTTAACTTAATACTAATTATATTTTTTAGGATAACTGACCCATGACCCAATTGACGCAAATGCCTTCTCCTTTGACTGAAACTTCATCATTGACCTGCGGTGAGCTATTGGTGCAGTGGCTAGAATATTATGGGGTAGAGACCGTTTTTGGTATCCCAGGGGTGCATACGGTTGAGCTGTATCGCGGCCTACCTAATACCAATATTCGTCATGTGACACCGCGTCATGAACAAGGTGCTGGGTTTATGGCAGACGGCTATTATCGTGCCTCTGGCCAGATTGGCGTATGTTTCATTATTACTGGCCCTGGCATGACCAATATTATGACAGCGATGGCGCAGGCATTGGCTGATTCGATACCGATGCTAGTGATCTCTAGTGTCAATAAAGTCAAAGACACGGGTAGTGGCGAAGGGCATTTACATGAGCTTCACGATCAGCAAGGCATGATTAGTAAAGTAGCATTGACGAGTAAGACTATTTGGCAACCTGAATCGCTACCAAAAGTCATTGCAGAAGCTTTTGCCTTATTTAACGGTGCACGTCCTGGCCCTGTACATATTCAGTTGCCTATCGATATCATCACTGCTGATGCTAGCCATGTTGCTAAGCCGCCTAAGTTAACTGCTGTAGCAAATAGCGAAGCTGGTACAAATAGCTTGAGCCTACCACAGGTCACAAGACCATTGCCGAATCCTACGCAATTAGACCTAATCGTACAGTCATTAAAAACAGCTAAAAACCCTGTAATACTTTACGGGGGCGGCTGCATCGATGTCGATCAAGATGCACAACGATTGGCAGAGCTGATAGATGCGCCAACGTTTTTGACCATCAATGCCAAGGGTTTGCTACCACCTGGTCATCCATTAAGTTTGGGTAGCAACCAGTCATTAGACGCTGGCCGAGCGGTGATTACAGAAGCAGATTGGGTGCTCGCCATTGGGACTGAGCTTGGGGAGACTGACTATGATGTGTTCTTTAATGGTGAGTTTACGATAAATGGCACGCTGGTACGTATCGACTGTGATGCCCAGCAATTGCAGCGTCCATTTAGAGCAGATATCGCGGTATTATCCGACGCACAGATGGCGATTAGTGGTTTATGTGATCGCTTAGAAGGTCAGACATTCGAACATCATGCACTATCACGTGTCAATGAGGCCAAACAAGCCATCTTGAAGGATGTAACGACAGACTTTGCGGGTCAAAACGCATTACTGAAGCTGATTAGAGATGAGGTAGAAGACGTCATTTTCGTTGGTGATTCAACGCAGCCTGTCTATAGCGGTAACCTTGGTCTTGAAGCCTTGGCGACGCGTAAATGGTTTAACTCATCGACGGGTTTTGGCACATTAGGCTATGGTTTGCCTGCCGCTATCGGAGCCATGATTGGCTCAAACTTGCCTGTCGTCAGCCTGATGGGTGATGGCGGTATTCAATTTACGATTGCTGAGCTTATCTGTGCAGCCGAGCTTGAGCTACCATTGATCGTTTTGCTATGGAACAACCAAGGCTACGGTGAGATTCGTCGTTACATGGAAGAGGGCGGTTTACCACTAATTGGCGTCAATATCAAAACGCCAAACTTTGAGCCACTAGCAGCAGGGTTTGGCGCTGGATATCGTAGAATCACCGATAAGCAGCAATTGCTAGACGCATTAAAGACAGACACGAAGGGTAAACAACCAATCATTTATGAGATTGATGAAGCAGACGACTTTCTAAAAGAAATGGCTAAGACAGTGACTTATTTTAGTTAATAGTAATACGGTCTTTAATGCTACGGATAATAACGAGACTGATAGTCACAGGTCTAAAAAACGATAAAAAAATGACAAACGCTGGTTACGCAAGGAAGCACGTTCATGACGCCCAATGCTAGAGAAATGTCAGAAAGTAGACATGAGCAAATGCCGCGTTTATTGACGGCGCTTGCTGCTGTCGTTGGTACGACCAATGTATTGACAAAACCTAGCCAACAGCAGTCTTATGTGCAAGGTGCAATTGAGGCTATCACAGACGCTACCGTCGCAGTTGTGATACCGCACTCTCTTGTGGCACTATGGCGCGTCATTAATATCTGTGCAGATTTTGATGTGATTATCATTGCTCAAGCGGCCAATACAGGCCTAACAGGTGGCTCAACGCCGAATGGAGGTTATGATCGACCACTAGTCGTAATCTCTATGCAGTTATTGGGCGGTGTGCATTTACTTAATGATGCAGCAGAACTAGTTGCTTTGCCAGCCGCTACTTTGCAGCAATTAGAGTCTACCCTTGCGCCATTAGGGCGTGAGCCGCATTCAGTACTGGGCTCTAGTTGTGTGGGCGCATCGGTGATAGGCGGCATCTGCAATAGCTCGGGCGGGATGTTGGTGCAGCGTGGCCCTTCTTATACTGAGATGGCGCTGTTTGCTAGACGTAATGACTCTGGCCAGTTTGAGTTGATCAATCATCTAGGCGTTGATTTAGGTACACTCCCAGAGGAAATGCTTGAAAATATACAATTGGGCAGGTTCGAAAGAGACCCAGATAGCCTAAGCAATAAAAAAGCCTGTACCAACCATCAGTATCAACACAAAGTACGTGACTGTGATGCCGACACGCCAGCCAGATTTAACAATGACCCCAATGGCTTGTATGAAGCATCAGGGTCAGCTGGCAAGGTCATTGTATTTGCGGTAAGGGTAGCGACCTTTACCAAACCTAAGCGAGAGCAAACGTTTTATATCTCGACCAACGACGCTGATACCTTGACCACACTTAGAAAACAATGGTTACAAAGCGAGCTAAACCTGCCCGTGTTGGCAGAGTATATGCACAAAGACTATAACGACATCACGATGCATTATGGTCGAGACACTTGTCTGAGTATGCGTAAGCTTCCTGCTAGCAAGATAGGGTCGCTGTATCGACTGCAAGCAAAGATTGGCTACTATCTGGATAAGTGGCATCTCCCAAAGACGCTGCCAGATTGGATACTGCAACTAACATCTAAGTTTATGCCGCCGTCATTACCAGCCATTTTGACCACGCAGGCATGCTCATATAAATACCATTTGATTATAAAAGTCGCAGATGGTTTTGATAATGGCATTAATAAAAATTCTGATAAAAATGATGGCAACAATATCGCCGCTGCGCAGAATTTTTTGCAAAACCATCTACAGCAGTATCAAGGTGCGCTGCATATATGTACAGAGCTTGAATCACAATCGTTATTGGTATTTCGCAGTGCCGCCACCGCTGCCATGTTTCGTTATCATAATTTAAATCAAGATAAATTTGGCGAGCTGCTATCGACCGATATTGCCTTACCTAGAAATGCCGTAGATTGGGATGAGACTCTACCTGGACACTTGCAAGAACAAGTCAGAAAAACCTTTTATTTGGGGCATTTTTTCTGTCATGTCATGCATCAAGACTATTTATTGAAACCTAAGACCAATGCCAAGCAGTTCAAGGATGAACTGCTGGCATTTTATGATAAGCGTCATATTGAGTATCCTGCTGAGCACAATGTGGGGCATGCGTATCCTGCTAAAACTGAGCTACATTATTTTTATAAAAAACTGGATCCAACCAATTCGCTCAACCCAGGTATTGGTCAGACAGAAAAATGGAAAAACTGGCAATCATCGCCCATCAAGGAGAAGTTAAATGTCGAACTATATGGATAAGTCGCAGCAGCCGATTTTAGGGAATAATACGGTCGATCCAGAGACGCCAAAAGCAGGTCAGTGGCGAGCAGCAATGTGGAAGTTTTTATTATTCTCAGCATTGGGTATTGCGTTATTTATCATACCGTTTCAATGGGATGGTAAAGTCACGATTTTATTGGGTGTGTTGACCGATGCTCTACAAGCCGCGTTAGGCAGTTATGTGGCATACATTACAATGGCGATTGTGTCGATATCCTGTATTGGGGCGTTGGCAGTCAAGGTACTAAAACCCAATCTAGATGAAGGCTCGCTGACCAAAAAACTCTTTGATATTGATTGGTTTTGGGTAGCAACTCGATTTTTAGGCATGCTGTTTGTTTGGATGATTTATCTACAAGTCGGCCCCGAGTTTATTATCAATCGCAATACGGGCGGTGTCATTTTTGAAGATTTGATTCCTATTCTGATTCCGTTGTTCTTCTTTGCCATTTTATCACTGCCGTTTTTGACTGATTTTGGTCTGATGGAGTTCTTGGGTACTTTAGCCAGTAAAGTATTTATCAAGCTTTTCAAACTGCCTGGTCGTTCTGCGGTTGATGCGATGTCTTCTTGGTTTGGTGCTGCCTCTATCGGTTTGCTGGTCACCATGCAAGAGTATGACAAGAGTTTTTACAGCCAGCGTGAAGCCGCAGTCATCGCGACCACCTTTTCTGTCACTTCTATCGCCTTTACCTATGTGGTTGCCAAAACCATTGGTGTGGACAATAACTTTGTCTTCTTTTATCTGACCATCGCGCTAACAGGTTTCATCGCTGCGATTATTATGCCGCGTATACCGCCATTGTCACTCAAGCCAGATACGTATCACTCGGGCAAAAGCATGCTGGACGAAGGCATTCCTGCTGAATATACAACGTACCAATGGGCGGTCAATCGCGCTGTCACTCGTGCACACTCTATGCCTAGCTTGGGTCACGTGTTCAAGGGCAGTGTAAACAACCTGTTTGATATCTACTTTGGTCTAATCCCTGTTATTTTTGCGATTGGTACGATTGGCCTTGGTTTAGCAGAATACACACCACTCTTTAACTGGTTGGCCACACCGCTAGTACCGCTGCTTGAATGGTTGCAGATTCCAGAGGCAGCAAAAGCAGCACCTGCCATGATCATGGGCTTTGCGGATATGTACTTGCCAGCCTTGGTCGGAAAAAGTATCGAGAGTGAGATGACACGATTCATCGTTGGTGCGGCCTCAATCACTCAGATTATCTACATGTCTGAAGTGGGTGCGTTGATTTTGAAGTCAAATATTAAGCTAAATGTATTAGAGCTATTTTTAATCTTTATCCTTCGTACGCTTATCAGCTTGGTAGTAATTACGTCTGTGGCGCATCTACTGTATTAGTGGCGTGTCTAGTATTCACAAGGCATCTAGCCTGACGATAATATACAAATGGTCGGTTTTTCTGTAGTCAGTTAAACCGACCATTTAGCCAATCATATTACGGACGTTACGCACATAAAAACAGTTTTTTAAAAAAATATAAGGCGATTGACCATCATGGAAATGCTGAATTCTATAGATTTGACCAGAGAAACTGCCATACAAACGGCGCAAAATGAAGTCGTATTAAATGCCGCTTATATCAATGGTGACTGGGTGACGATTGAAGCGCTCGCGACCGATTCTGGTGATGTAAACTTTGATAATATAAATAACCATGCATTGTATGATCCAAATTCAGGCGAGGTGATTGCAACGACGCGCTTATGCACCAGTGCCCATGTAGAGCAGGCAGTTGCAGCGGCTGATGAAGCGTTTGCTAGCTGGTCACAGACTAGTGTAAGTGAGCGTGCCCGCTATTTAAATGCGATTGCAGAGTCTATGGAACAGCAATTCGATAAGTTGGTTGGGCTGTCTGTATTAAACAACGGCAAACCAATTGAAGAAGCAAAGATAGACGTCGGTGATGCTATTGCTTGCTATCGTTACTATGCCAACCTCATCACAGATCAGGCAACATGGTCTAAAGTCTCAACACTTGAGTCAGGTATACGCTTGTTAAAGACATACTCGCCAGTGGGTATTTGTGCGCTGATTACCCCTTGGAACTTCCCAATGGTGACGACTTCTTGGAAGCTGGCACCTGCGCTAGCGGCAGGCTGTACCTTGCTATTGAAACCGTCTGAAGTGACATTATTACCAGAGCTTATGCTAGGTAATATCCTATCTGAGATAGGCTTGCCAAAAGGGGTGGTTAATATCTTACCGGGTGCTGCTGAAGTGGGCACTGCTATGACCAGCCATCCGTTGATTGATAAAGTATCGTTTACTGGTAGTAATGTAGTCGGCGAAAAGGTGATGGTTCAAGCAGCAAAAGGCATCAAAGACATTAGCCTAGAGTTGGGTGGTAAGTCTGCCATCGTGGTATGCGCAGATGCTGATATTGATTATGCTTGTGATTTAATCATTGGCGGTATATTTACCAATGCAGGTCAGATATGCTCGGCCACGTCGCGATTGGTTGTACATCAAGATCTGTCTCTTATACACATCTGACGCTGCCGACGATATGCAG
>CAJXUF010000071.1 GCA_913061175.1 uncultured Psychrobacter sp. | reverse complement strand
CTCGGAGATGTGTATAAGAGACAGAATAAAGCCACCAGCCACACCAGCACCAGTGAAGGCACCCGAGAAAATCTCACCAAATGCAGCGCCAATATGATTAAAGTTAGCAATCAGTACGATTACCGCCATAGTAATGTATAACAAAGCCATAAAAGGTACGACTTTTTCGGTAACGGTTGCGATGCGCGGCATACCACCAATAATAACCATACCGACTAAAAATGCTAAGCCAATACCAAAGAATACACTGTAATCCGTTGGAATGCTAAAAGTAGAGCTCATCACTGCAAAGGCTTGGTTACCCTGGAACATGTTACCGGCACCAAAGGTAGCCAATATACACATGAGTGCAAAACCAACAGCCAGAAACTTACCTAATCCGCCCATACCACGTTCAGCCATACCGCGGCTTAGGTAGTACATAGGGCCACCTGATACGACGCCAGATGGTAGTACCGTACGGTATTTGACACCTAACGTACATTCTACAAACTTAGTCGCCATACCAAATAGGCCGACCATAATCATCCAAAAGGTAGCGCCAGGTCCACCAATAGCAAGTGCTGCACCAACGCCTGCAATATTACCAAGACCAACGGTACCTGATAAGGCAGTAGCTAAGGCTTGAAAATGGCTGACCTCGCCTTCTTCCTTGTTAGCAGGATTAGGATCGGTATATTTGCCTCTGACGATATCTAGAGACAAGCCTATTTGACGAAACTGAATAAATCCAAAGTAAAAAGTGAATACGAGTGCGGCAACTAATAACCAACCCACAATGAGCGGGAAGCTGACGTCTCCAAGAGGTACTGAAAAGAAAATGAGGTCGACGAACCAGCCAAATATATTGGCCATAAAGCCATCGAGACCTGCTCCAAATGCTGCTAAACCTGATTGTTCTGCTGCTTGCGCAAGAGTCGTGCTGAGTAATAGCATCGTTGCGACTAAAGATTGTTTTTTCATGTAAATCCCTCTATTGAAAATAATATTTATATAATTATTCAATCAATTACAGCGATACTAATACAAAGTGTAACTATTTATTATAATTTGTATTAGTATTATTACTAAATGTCCAATACTGACTATATACTAATATTTTTGTATAAACAAAGAGATTTACACATTTTTCTTAATTAAACATCAACTTAGCTCCTTAAAACTAATAGCGAAACTCAATCAAGCTCGCTACATTTATCGAAAAATGTTGGTAGTAATTTTTAGGGAAAATAACAGACTGAAATATAATTAAAAAGAGCTAAATAGCAATACCAATATAGGTTTGCGTTAAATACTCTAATATTTATAAAGAGCAATAACAAAAAAACCGCTAAGCAAAAGCTTAGCGGTTCTTTTTATTGCCATTCTAAAGTTTACTGATTTTTAGCATAGACTGGTAATTCTGCACAAATCGCTTCTACTTTAGAGCGTACTTCAGTAGCAACCGCTTCATCACCGCGGCTGTCTAGTACGTCACAGATCCAACCTGCCAACTCACCCGCTTGTACTTCATTGAAACCGCGAGTAGTAATAGCTGGCGTACCGATACGGATACCAGAAGTCACGAATGGTGATTTTGGATCGTTTGGTACAGCATTTTTGTTGACAGTGATGTGTGCTTCACCAAGCCATTTGTCCGCTTCTTTACCCGTCATTTCTTGCTTAACGAGGCTGATTAGCATTAGATGGTTTTCAGTACCGCCAGAGATGACTTCATAGCCGCGCTCTTGAACCACTTTTGCCATTGCTTGCGCATTTTTCACTACTTGCTGCTGATACGTTTTGAAGTTATCTTCTAACGCTTCTTTAAAGCAAACCGCTTTTGCAGCTATAACATGCATCAACGGGCCACCTTGGTTGCCTGGGAATACAGCTGAGTTTAGCTTTTTAGCCAATACTTCATCACGCGACAAAATCATACCTGAACGTGGGCCACGTAGAGTTTTGTGCGTCGTCGTTGTAACCACATCAGCGAAAGGTACTGGGTTTGGATAAACACCACCAGCAACTAGGCCTGCAACGTGAGCCATATCGACCAATAGATACGCGCCTACTTCATCCGCGATGTCACGGAAACGCTGCCAATCAACTACTTGTGAGTATGCTGAGAAACCCGCGATGATCATTTTTGGCTTATGCTCACGCGCCAAGCTCTCTACTTGGTCATAATCAATAAGACCAGTGCCATCTACCAATCCGTACTGTACGGCATTGTAGTTCAGACCTGAGAAGTTGATGTGTGCGCCATGGGTCAAGTGTCCACCAGCGTCTAAGCTCATGCCTAGTACAGTGTCATTTGCCTCCAACAATGCTAAAAATACGGCTGAGTTTGCTTGGCTACCAGAATGCGGCTGAACGTTCACATACTCTGCACCGAACAACTCTTTAGCGCGGTCAATGGCCAATTGCTCAACTACGTCCACATGCTCACAACCACCATAGTAACGCTTGCCAGGATAGCCTTCTGCGTATTTATTGGTAAGGTCAGTACCTTGTGCTTCCATCACTGCTTGTGAGCAGTAGTTTTCAGAGGCGATAAGCTCGATGTGGTTTTCTTGACGAACGCTTTCTGCGGCCATCGCTTCAGCAAGTACGGGATCAAAATCTTTGATAGAAATATCTTTAAACATAGTGATGTCCTAAATAGTGACTGTCATTAAAAAACGTCATTGAAAAGAAGCTTATAGCCTGCCCACAATAAAACAACTACTGCGTCAACGTCGCTGAAGTACTATTAATACCTCTGCACGCTGTTTTTCTGCAGTCTGTTTTATGGTACGACCATTATTGTGAATGGCGTCTATTAGCAAAGATTGAAATAAGAATAAATACAGGCGACTGACCTGTTGTTAACTTGACTGATTCGTCAATAAAATCGATGTACATTTGCATCGATATCATCGCGAAAGATTAAGTGTAACATGAAAATTTGTGCTGTGAGCGCAAAAAAACCTCACCTTAAGATGAGCGAATTAAATGACGATATAACACAGATAAATAGCCAATGAAATAAAGGATTTACCCGCTGAATGTTTTCGTTAATATGCCTTTTTATGCTGATTTAAGCATAAAATATTTTTAAGCGTGGCTAGATATAGTCAATTTAATATAATTTCGATACAAGGAAACCGAGTGTAAGTTATACATTAGTATGCTTAGCGAGGATGACGATGTAGCGGATTTATATAGACTTGACTATATAGTTGATTCAATTTAAAAGTAGTATAAGGCAGCCAAGTGCAGATGTAACTGTGATACTGCAAGCGAGGTTAACGCTGTCATTCTTTTATAGAGGATTAAGCTATATCGAAAATCGAAATTTGCCATCTAATGTATTTCGCTAGAGAAGCATAAAGAAAGCTGTCAAAATAGCAGGTAGAGCAAATCAATCATGACCAACAATCAAAAGGGTAACTCGATGGCAAAGCGTCTGATAAGTATGATGGTAATTGCAACGGCAAGCATGTGGACGCTGACAGGCTGCGATAACGCTACCGATTCTGTCGATGCCACTGAGCAAACTGCGGAGGCAGCAGCAGATCCATCCGCACCAGCAGCCGACACCATCGACTGGTCACTGGTAGACAGTGGTACAAAGCCTGCTGACCCTACCAACTATAAGTACCCGTTTGCGATCGATAGTCAAAACGTCCGAGACTATGCAGATTATTTCAAAGTGGACGCTGCGACCGCGCAGCATAATCTGACGGTGAGTATGGCAAGTAACGAGGCACTATCGAAAGCATTGGATCAGCTGAGCGAAACCTATGTCTCACACGAGCTAACCGATGGCAATGAGATGACGCTTATCATTCATACCACGCCTGATGTCGCTGCCAGTCGCTATGACTATGTACTGTCTGATGACTTTGCTAAAGGACTGGTGCTGCCTATCGTGATTCAGCCAGATGGTAAGAAAGGTGATGTGAAAGCGCATGGTGAGATGGCGGAGTAGAAGTTAAGAGAGCAATGACGATCTCAGATTTTCCATAAGTTAGAAGGAGTTATCTTTCAAAATGCTTGTGTTCCTTTGCTAAAATAAGGTGAAAAATGATATTTGGAAATCCAGGAATTACATGTGATGGTACATATAGCAATTTTGCTATTGTCATTGAGCATCTAACAGCAGACTTTTATAGTCTTAATCTATGTATCGATATACAGATGATTCCACCACATCTGGCTTACAATATGAAAAGCATGTTTGTAACTCCTCTTACTGATAGAGATATTTTCGAGAGCCAGTCACCTGCATTATTTCATCTAAGCGATAAAGAATTAATGATTGCCTTAGCAAAACAATATTTCTCTGAGTGGAAAGTAGAAGAGCGTATAAGGTTAGGTCTTCAACCGACACTGTACACGCCAAATAAAATCGAAGAATACGAAGAGAGCTTGTACGATGATAGCTACTTTGATTTTGAAAATTTTGTAGACCATCTTTGGGATATAGAGCCACATGAATATGGAGACAAAGGGTGGTACCCGTTTATTATCAACCATAAAGATGAAACCAAACTCGTCATCATTCATATACATCGTAATCCTAAAAATTTAGACGATTATCCTGATGATTTAAAAGAATATGAAAGATTTTTTAATGCTGATAAGTCGCCTAAACAACCAAAATATTTCGATGAACATTATTGGTCAGTAAAAGTGATCAAGATGAAGACAGCAGAGATGCTTTCAGTTATAGATGAAGCCTATGAGTATTTATTTGGTACTAAAATAAACTGACAAAATGTACACTGGGGTAACGCACGCTTTTTATTTTAATGACTGTTGGGTAAACGGAAAGGATTATTTGAAATCTCAGCAATAATCAAAAATCTTTAAAAATGTCGTTATAAGGGTGTACAAACGCAATCTAGCCACTTGGTTGTTCACCGCCATAGTTGGTATTATGAACCATAATTTGATTAAAACCACCGACACAGTAGGTGTGATAGTCCTCAACTTCGAGATTATATACCGTCGTGGTATAAGGAATATAAGACTCTGTACCATCATCATGAGTGGTGATATTGTAGTTATCGCAAGAAATATCCGTTTTTTGAAACTGACCAAAAGTTTTACGAATATTGTCCATATCAAATAGCGTGCCTTTACTTAGGCTTTCCTCCATACCTTCAATATCTTCCACAGCATGAGTATAATAAGGTGTGGCATGCATCCATGCCATATTACCGACCTGATCACTCCCGTACTGGTATAATGGTTTAGCAGCTATCACTGCATAATGATTGCCATTTTCTGGATTCACTAGTATATCCCCAAACGTTAGCTGATCTGCACGTCTCCATTCAGGTATATCAAACAACACTAAATCCTCTGGCGGGCCAACGAGCGAACGATCTCGGTCAGTATGATATCCTTTACCCACGACAATAAAGGGGTGGTTAGGCGTAACACCAACATGGTTTGGTAACATTGCATTATGAACATCCTCTATATCTGTTAGAGCGGGTCTAGTGATATCGATATATCCAACGTACCATATCTCTTTATTTTCAAACTTAAAGGTCCTGGTCACTCGTTTGAAAACAGGCTCCCCGATGCCATTTTAAGGTGCAGATAGCACCTTATCACCCACCTCGATATCTTGTATCGGTTTATAGCTAAACCTATTTGGACCCTCTACTCTGACTGATGTTCCTTTAACAAAACAACCAATTTCGCGCTGGCTGGCCTCTTGTATTATTGTTTTCATAGCATCATCCAATGTTTGCAAGTGGTAGCTCCCAGCGCATCTATAAATCTCAGTTAAAGCTAAATCTACTCTCTAACCATAATCAAAAACTCGTCCTCACCCACCACTTTAACGCCGAGTTTTTCCGCTTTGGTCAGTTTAGAGCCAGCCTTATCCCCTGCCAATAGCGCAGTGGTTTTTGCCGAGATGCTACCTGATACTTTTGCACCCAGCGCTTGTAGTTTGGCTTTGGCTTCATCACGCGCCATGCTATCGAGCGCGCCTGTGATAACCCACGTTTGCCCATCGAGTGGTAGACCTTCTGATGCAACCTGCTCGACCTTATCCCAATGCACGCCAGCCTCGCGTAGTGCAGTAATGACTTCGATATTGTGCGGGGCACGGAAGAACTTATAGGTCAGCTCGGCAGTGATTTCTCCGACATCTGGGGTTTTTATCAAAGTCTCAATACTGGCTGCCATCAGACTATCTAAGTCACCAAACTGCTGAGCAAAGTTCTGCGCCGTACCTTCACCGACACCGCGAATACCTAGTGCGTAAATAAAGCGAGCCAATGTCGTATGCTTGCTAGCTTCGATAGCGTTGATGATATTTTGGACAGATTTCTCACCCAGTTTTTCAAAGGTGACCATCTCATCTGCATGATTGTGCAATTGATAGATATCAGCGACGGTTTTGACCAGACCGTGCTCAAAGAAGCTAATCAGCCAACTTGCGCCAAGCCCATCGATATCCATCGCACGGCGTGAGACAAAGTGAATAAGCGCTTCCTGCTGCTGCGCTGGGCAAAACAATCCGCCCGTACAGCGCGCCAATGCTTCATCTTCTGGCAAGACGACAGGAGAGTCACAGACAGGACAAGTCGAAGGTAGCGTGACTGGCTCGCTATCAGCTGGGCGCTGATCGTGCCATACACGAGTGACCTTGGGGATGACATCGCCTGCACGGTGAACGCTGACTGTATCGCCTGCGCGCACATCTAACCGCTGAATCTCGCCAAAGTTATGCAAGGTGACATTGCTGACAGTGACGCCGCCGACTTTGACCGGTTCAAGCTTACCGACTGGTGTGATTTGACCCGTACGGCCGACTTGCCACTCGATATCGTTGAGACGTGTCATGACGGTTTCCGCAGGGAACTTATAAGCAGTTGCCCAGCGTGGCTCGCGTGATAGGTAGCCAAGTTGCTGCTGCAACGCAAGGCTGTTTACCTTGATGACCATGCCATCGATTTCAAATGGCAGATCGCTACGCCCTTCTATTACTGACTCATAATATGTCTGCGCGGCGCGTGGATTTGCTACCACTTCTACTGCGCTGACTGTAAATCCAAGCTCGGTAAGCCATGCCAACGCTCCTGACTGCGTGTCGATAGTATCTGGCAAACCTTGATTGACCGAATAGCCGTAAAATGCCAGTGGACGACTGGCTGCTATAGCGGGATCTAACTGACGTAAGCTACCAGCAGCGGCATTGCGCGGATTGGCAAAGGTTTTTCCCTCGTTCTCTTCTGCCAGTCGATTAAGCCGCTCAAAGCCTGCCTTTGGCATCAATACTTCACCACGCACTTCTAACAGCTCAATATCAGCCGCATCGGCGATCCATAGTGGCAAATTGCGAATGGTTTTAGCATTCTGGGTAATATCTTCACCGGTCTGCCCATCACCGCGCGTAACCGCTTGGACAAATTTACCATGCTCATATTTCAGTGAGACAGCCAGCCCATCGAGCTTTAGCTCCATCTCGTATTCAGGGTTTTGCTGCGAGTCGCTGAGGCGATCATTGACACGGCGCATAAAATCGCGCAAATCATCATATTCAAAGACATTGCCTAGCGACAGCATGGGAATATCGTGAGTGACTTGGGTAAAGGCCGATAGCGGCATATCACCGACTTGATTGATTGGACTATCTGGCTGCACCAAATCTGGATATTCTTCTTCAATCTCAAGCAACGAGCGACGTAATTGATCATACTCGCTGTCTTCTAATATCGGATTATCGAGCACATAATAGGCATAGTTATGCGTCTTAATCGCTTCAATAAGCGCACGCATTTTTGAGACAATCTCTGCACTATTATTGGTACTACTGTCAGTCGAACTAGGTACATTAGATTTGGCAGGTGCTTGGTTTTCTACTCGAGCAGATAGGTTTTTAGAATTATTTGATGAGGTAGAGTCAGTCATAGTCGGCGTCTTTTTTGCAATTCAAGATGTCGATATGATAACAAGTTTGTAGGAAGCTCGGTATAGTCAATCCTATATAAATCAGATACTGTGTTAGGCTCGCTCAGTCTACTATCTATGGTTAGAATTTTGCAAAAACTATAGCTCATTAAAAAAGGCAAATAACGTTAATCGCTATTTGCCCTTTTTATGATTTCTGATATTAGTCAGCTTTTAACTTTCGTAGCTTTTGGCTTTCAAACCGTTAACCTTCGTAATCACGAACTTGGTTACGCAGCTGCTGCTTGTATTCAGGCGTGATTGGTTCGTTCTCTTCATCAAGCATAATCGCGTCAAGGTCGCTTGCCATCATATAAGCAATGCTCATCATGCTATCGAAGCTACGCACGGCCTGTGGATGCGGCAATGATAAGAATACGACGACACCGTTATAAGTGTTGGTCGCCACACTATGCGGATCAAATGGCGCAATACCACTATCGGTAATGCCCATCATGCTAAACCACAACATACCAGTGCCGTCTTTTTGCTCATAGCGATGGAACATATTCATCGCACCATAGCGTAGACCGTATTTATCAATCAACGCTAATAGGTCACGGCCACGGATAATCGCCGCTGGACGGTCACGATATTGGTGCGGCAAGATGGTGATATTGATATTGTCTTTGGCATTGATCAATGGACCGTTTTGCGCATCATCACCTGACTCTGATAGATGTTGATCCAGTATCGGGCTGTTGTCATCGAAGCTTGGCTCTTCTGCCGTATCGATGGTTGGCATCAGGCTATCAGTAGCTGACATTAAACTAGAGAACGCATCAGGCTCTTGCTCGATATGCATCTGATCGGCGACTTCTACAAACTCCGCACTATCGGCACGGCGTTGCTCTTCTTGCCAGCGCGCGTAGTCGGCTTCATCGATGACGTCATGTTCATCAGTTGCTACGTGGTCACGCTCAGCCGTTAGTTGAGCGTCAACGTTGGTATGCGCTTGCGTCAATGGCTCTTCTTCAACCACAGCATCTAAGTAACTACGATCTGGACCGATGCTCGTCTCGCCTGCGACTGTATCATCGAGATCTGGCTGATCGACGATGTTGCGCTCGTGACGCGGTATGATCGGAATACCATTTTTATCATAATTGACCGCAGCAGCTTCGGTAGCACCGCGGCGCTTAAAGCTACGAATGACCATAAACAGCCCTGCGAGCACGATAAACGCGGCAATGGCAATCAATATAAACTGAATAACGGTCATGATAAATACATCCTAGTATATATAACAAAAGGGAATACACAAACGAGCATAAATGGCAATATTCTAGCATGGCTGACCTATATCGTCACCACATTGTGTACTTTATAACCAGTATGCTGGACTGAGGTCAAGCTTATTTGCATTTATGCCAATTGATTGATTATATTTGCATCGCACTGATTCTCATAGCACTTTTAGTAACAACTACTTCACGCTTAGCTCTCTACGTAACGCGCGGCTTCATCGAGCGACACACTGACTAGTGTAGAAATACCTGCACTTGGCATGGTAATACCTTTTAGCTCATCAGCAATTTGCATCGTCAGTTTATTATGGCTGATAAAAATAAACTGTAAATCATCTGCTAGCTCATGAATGAGGCTGGTAAAGCGCGCGACGTTGGCATCATCAAGCGGTGCATCGACCTCATCAAGCACACAGAACGGTGCAGGATGCTGCTTAAATATCGCAAAAATCAAACTCAGCGCGGTAAGGGTTTTTTCACCACCCGATAATACCGCTAAGCGACTGTTGCGTTTGCCCTTTGGCTGCGCCATTAAGGTAAGCCCTGCGCGCCACTGTTCGGACTTTGGCGTATTGGCTGGCATCTCGTCAGTGTTCAACGTCAGGCTAGCTTGTCCACCGCCAAAGACTTTGGCAAATAAATTGGCCAGCTCATTATTGACCGCATCAAGTGTCTGCATAAACAGTGTCTTGGTCGTCTCATCAATAGAGGCAATCGCTTCAGTCAATGTCTGCATACTGGCCGCGATATCTGCCGTCTGCTGTGCGAGTGGCTCTAGGCGTTCGTTTACTTCGGCCAACTCTGCGACCGCTGCCAAATTCACTGGCCCAATCTTGCTCAACTGCTGGGTCAACTTGGCGCGCTCAGATTCAAGCTCAGCGATTTTGTCTGGACGGACGCGGCGATCATGCGCGATAAAATCTGCTAGCAAGTTTGAGACGCTCATGCTTTGTTGCGGTTGCTCTGCTTGCGCTTTATATTTATGACTTACACGATAGTAGGCATCTAAAGCGCTCTGCGTGTGCGCGCTAGCATCTTCCAAGCGCGCCGCACTCAGTGCCAATTCAGTAGCATGACGGGCAAGCTCGCTTTGCTGCGTTTGCAATATGTTTTGCAACGTATCAAATGCTGTCTGCTGCTCAGCGTACGTTTGTTTTAGTGCTGTTAGCGCAGTATCACGCTCGTTCAATAGCACTTGCTGCTCATCGCGCGTTACCTGTGCAGACTGCGAAGCTGCTTGTAGCTCTGGCAACTTGGCCTGCTGCTGCTCGTGACGCGTCTGTAGACTTTGCTCATTCTCTAACGACTTGTCATGTTGCTCAGTTGCACGACCCAGACTGCTAACACTATGTTCCAAGCGCATCTCATACTGCTGAATACGCAGCTGTAATGCTTGCCAAGCGTCATCATCAGCTTGACGCGCGCGGTTTAGCTCGCTGCGCTCAGCTTGCAGTTGCTGATTTGTCGCTCGTGCCTCTGCTATTTGCGGCGTTAGCGTAGCGATCTCGCCTTCAATATGCTGTTGTTCTTGCTCAAGGGTTTGTTGCTCTTGCGCCAGTTCTTGCTTTTCCTGCTCAAGCGCTACTTTATCAGCGTTCAGGCGTTGGCTATCCGCTTGCAACCGCTCAGCGTTGGCTCGCTCGGTCGTCAGCTGCTGCTGGTATTTATGCTTATCACGGGTTAACTGATCAGCTTGCGCACGCGTTTCTTCCAAACTGACCATCAACGCATCATAATCGCGCTGATTTTTGGCGATAGATTTTTGCTGCTCTTGTATTTTGTTTTCAAACTCATCAAGTAGGTTTTCTAACGCTTGTAGACGCGTACGCTGTTGCAGACGCTGCGTGAGGAATTGGCTATTGCTATCGTTTTGCTCATCCTGTGCACCAGCGAATTTGCTTAAGTTAATCGTCCCATGACGACTGATCAGCCAACCGTCTGCAGTAAGCACAATAGCAGACGGCGGTAATGACCTTAGTACATCAGTAAGTGTATCAATTTCATGCTGCTCACTGGTCTCAAGCTGCGCTGTATATATATAGCACTGTTGCCATAGCGAGAGTAGCGGCTGAGTAATCAACTGCGATAATGGCAATACTTTATCAATCAAATTGTCTGGCAATTCGCTGACAAATTCTTGGTCACTAATATCATTTTGCGCAGTAGGTAACCATAAGCTATGACCCGTCTCCATTAGAGTTTTATCTTTTGCTCTGGCAGGCGTATTATGTGCCGTTTGATAAGTCAGTAAATCTGCAACGTCATGCTCGAGCGCTTGCCATAGGCTATTCGCTTGTTGAGAAATGTCATTAGCGTTATTAACGCCTGATTGCTTGGTTTGGTTAGCTTGTTGATTCGCTTGTTGGTTAGCAACCAGCACATGGCTATCTAGCCATAACGCCAAGATATTATCGAGTAGCGGCGCATACTCCTGCCCCTTCGCACTTAGCTCAATCTGCTCACGTAACGTCGCGATGGCTAACGGCTGATTATGTGTACCATCGTTATCCGTCTTATCTGTCGCGGTAACTTTCGACTTTGCTGATTGCTGTTGTGTAGGTTTCGGATGCAGTATCTGATGCAGGGTATCGTATTCGCCTGCCAGCAGCGCATGACGCTTTTCATAATCACTCAGCTCGCTCTGCTGTGCGCTTAGTCTCTGCTGCAAGCTGTGCGCTTGCGGCTGTATCTCGGACAAGCGTTCATCGACGGCTTCGTATTGACGCTCAACCTGCTGCAACTGCGTGTTTAACTCAGTGACTTGCTGTTCTAGCAGTTGACTTAAATCTTGCACACCATCCGTCTTACTCACATCAGTACTGTCAGATGCAGATGGCGCTATAGACTGCTGTAATTGCTGCCACAGATTTTGCCAGTTTTGCTCGCGGCGTTGCCATTTATCATGACTTTGCTGATGACGCTTTTGTGCTTGAGCGTTAATGGCTTGCTGTTGCTCAAGCGAACGGGCTTTATCTTGCAAGCGTGACAGATTGTTTTGCGCTTCATGCCATGCGCGTTGTAGTGGCTGCTCGTTACGCTTATAGTTATCGCGTTTGTCTGTCAGCTCAACAAGCTGCGGGCGTAACGCTTCTAGCACTTGATTCTGCTCATCTTGTTCAGCGTTGAGCCGTTCGATATCAGCGAGTGATTGCGCACGCTGCTGAGCCAAGTCAGACAGTTGCTGCTCGATAGTAGTCAGCTGTGACTTAGCATCGCTTAGCTTATGTTCCGCTTGTTGATAGCCGAGCTGCTGCTGATAGTGAGCGCTTTGGGCATCGTCTTTGAGCCATTGCTCTTGATTGATACGCGCAGTAAGCTTGTCTTGCTGAGCTTTGAGCGTGTCGTAGTCAGCTTGAAGTGTCGATACTTCAGCAGCACTACGCTCATGCGCTACTTTCTGCTGTTGATGCGTTTGCTTGGCTTGATAGAGCTGTTGAATGGCGAGCTGCTGCTCGATATCAGCTAGTGTTAATGCCAACTCTTCGTAACGCTGCGCACTGGCCGCCTGCTTAGACAGTGTTTTCTGCTGGCGTAGTAATTCGCTTTGCATATCGTGTAGACGCGCTAGATTGTCTTTCGTTTTCTCTAACTTCTTTTGCGTTTCTTCACGGCGCGCCTGATAGCGTGAGACGCCTGCCGCCTCTTCGATAAACTCACGCAGCTGCACGGGGCTGGACTCAACAATGCGCCCAATCATGCCTTGCTCAATTACCGCATAACTACGTGCACCCAGCCCTGTACCTAAAAACACATCGACCACATCACGGCGACGGCAACGCGTGCCATTGATAAAATAATCTGAGCGGCCATCTTTATTTACCTGACGGCGAACCGACAGCTCTTGGTACAAGTTAAACTCGTGGCGAATACCAGTCTGCTCATCTTGGGTATGCTCAAAGGTTAGCTCGACGCTGGCGACGCTTTTTGCTGTCTTATCCTGCGTACCGGCAAAGATAACATCGCTCATCGCCTGTCTCTTATACACATCTCCGAGCCCA
>CAJXUF010000070.1 GCA_913061175.1 uncultured Psychrobacter sp. | reverse complement strand
CTACACACTGCATATCGTCGGCAGCGTCAGATGTGTATAAGAGACAGTTTTTAATTAATACATTATTTTTATAGAACAACGATATGGCTCTATAGTCTAGCCATTTGTCGGCTAATGTAGCCATTTATCGGACAATACCTTATAGTGTATTGCTACAAAACAAAATTCCAGTAATAATACAACCAAAATCTATTGCTATTTAGTAACTTCACTGTGAGTAAGTGTTATCATAAGAATTTAAGAATAGTAGTTTATTTAAACATATTTATCTCAATCTTGTTTTCAAGCTCATTACTGCTTTAAGATTAATGAATTTCTAGTTGTTAAATCGTTTATATGCTTAATAACTATAAAATTGAAGTTTCATCTACTGAATATATTTCATTTCTTATAATATAAAAGATATACAAAAACTATTGTGTGGTTGATGTCTGAATATTTTTTATATTGTGAGAAAGTCAGTTGGCCGGATCTTTAAAACGTTATTCATATTTGTTAATTACTTTATGTAGAGAGCTTGATAGAAGAAAGCGTAGTAGTATTTTAAGAAAAGGAGTGCTCTATGAAATTCTCTTGTGCATTAGAAACGTCTTCTGAACGTATTCGTTTGGTCAATGTTATTTCGCCGCTTATCAAAGCAGGTTATCAGCTAGTCTCCCAAAGACAGGAGGCTTCAGAGAATGGTGGTAACATCATTCACGTGATCGCAAGAAGTCTGGGGTCTAAAACGCAGGAAGATTTAATCGATGACTTATCTTCGATCGAAGGATGTACGCTTTTTAATCTAGAAATAGATGACGAGGGTGGCTCGTCAGCTGCCCCTGCAAAAAAGACGTTGGATGAGAAGAGCGTTCTATCAGCCATCGGCGCGTACTACCCTAAAATAGCAGATATTGTCGGTCAGTATGAAGATAGTTTGCCTAGTGATCAACGCATGACTGCATTGCACGAGTTGGGCCGTAAGGTTGGTGGCGGAATTTACCAACGTGATTATTCACTTGGTAGTCCGTTAAAGATGCCTACTACGATTACTCGCGAACTTGTGCCAGCACTAAAGGGACTTTCTAAAGTTAAAGCAAAGAACAATGTAATTTATTTAATCAAATGTCCATTTTGTAAATCGTCAGACCATAATCACTCAGGATGCCATTTTATTGTAGGTTATATAGAAGGCTTTTTAGCAAGCAATCCTGCTGTCGATATGGTTCAGGTTAAAGAAACTAATTGTGGTGCGGGCAGTACCAATATTTGCGAATTTACCATTGGGTAAAAATATTATGCATAGATAATCTATTGTCTGTGTAAAACAAATACTAATGAGCGAATGACGCACTGTGTTGTGATTGAAGTAACGTTATTTGGCTCAGTTTTTATGATAGATAAAAGGCAAAAAAATGATTGAAGTTGAATATAACTTACTTTTGGTGTTGGTCTCATACGCCATTGCAGTGTTTGGTTCTTATGTCGGCTTAAACCTAGCCATTCGAGTTCCTTCTGCCAAGCCAGGAACAGATTTATATTTTTGGGTTGCGCTATCTTCGATTGCAATCGGGGGTGCGATTTGGTCTATGCACTATATCGGTATGATGGCGGTAGATATGAAAATGCCTGTTACCTATGATTTAGGGTTAACGATTGTCTCAATGCTACTTGCGATTTGTTTCGTTGCTGTCGGTGTCCTTATCGTAGGTCGCGGTGATTCAAGCATTGGTAAACTTATCGGCGGTGGTGTGCTTACTGGACTTGGTGTGGCAGCTATGCATTATACGGGTATGGCCTCTATGCAAATGGAAGCTACCATGTCATACAATATACCGTTATTAATGGTATCAATTGTGATTGCTATTGCAGCCGCTATCGCTGCACTATGGTTGGCATTTAATTTGCGTGGTTCATTACAGCGTTTTGGTAGTGCGTTTATCATGGGTCTTGCCGTTTGTGGTATGCATTACACTGGTATAGCCGCGATGGAAATGACAATGACTGATCATGTGATGCCGATGGATTATACACATGCAGGTGCCATTTCTTCATCTATTATGATTTTCATCGGTTCAGCCGTTGTATTGAGCTTGTTATGGTTCATTGCTTCTAAAAATGCACCTAAGCAAACAACACTAGCGTTTGGTGAATAATTCAAAGCGTTCGTTTTTAATACACCTTAGAAACGAAGCCAAAAAAAGGTTTTTAGATTAATATCTAAAAACCTTTTTTCATGTTTGTTCAAATCATTTACTAACCACGTGCATGCCTAGAGGGCTATTTGTTCATCATCCTTTTCAATTTTGACACTCATCATAATAGAGCGTACTTGGCATGGTTCAATATGCTGAATATTGGTCTCTAAGTTAGGTTTCTCTGATAATCCCAACCAGTAAGAAAATCCGACCTGCGTCAGATCAATTCCACTATGAGAAGTATAGCCAATACCACCTGATGGGCGGCTATTAATCTCAAGAACTCGGTGCTGACCGCTATCATCAGCTTTGGTTTGTACGCTGACGATGCCATCACAGCCAAAAGCCCTAATCAGTGGGATTACGACATCCATGACAGACTGTTCATAACCAACATGTTGTATTTTTCCTGTTTTATGACGAGTGACAGCAGCCAGGACTTCACCATATTCACAGACCACATCGATAGAGTACTCTTGCCCTGACAGATAAGGCATAAGCAACATTGGAATAGGGCGCTCGTGTACCATTTGACTGTTAGTATAGGCATTCACAAACTGAGCTGTATTTATCTTTTTCTCTTCAGTGAAGTATAAGTGCTCAAAGCTATCGTACGCAGTACTATCTGCTTTACCCGTGTCTAGTCGCCAAAACCCTTGGGCAAAAATACCGACAACAGGTTTGACGCATAGGGGTTGGTCACCATGCTCGGTGAGTAAAGCCTCAAGCTCCGCCGTATTGTCAAAACGCCATGCGTCTGCCACTGGGATATTATGAGTGTGACAATGCTGCATAAAAGCAAATTTATCATCGATTGATTCTAGTGCCGCTACGCTGGTTGCGCCCGTCAATAAGCGAATACCCGCAGTGTCAAATTTCTCACGATGCACTTCATAATCGATACCATTGCGTCCAGTCAATAGTACTTTTACGTTATGCTTTTTAGCTTGCTCCAATACGAACTGCCAGCGTGGTATAGCAGTTTCATCAGTCATTTGGATATCAGTATCTACGATCGAGTCAGATGGCTCACGATAAACCATATCGGCGAATTCGAAAATCTCAGGTCTATCATGACGGTGTGAGGCAATAACTTGAAAAGGGTGGTTTGATTTGCTCTTTAGACTTTGTAAGCTCTCCAACATATCACGCTGGCTAGATTGGCCTTCAGCTAACCACGCCGCTACTGGCATTGAAGGGTTACTATTGTCAGCAAGATTATTCATAATTCTCTCAGCGTTATCATTAGGTATCGGGGAATGGGTAGGTCAATATTGCTACTGCAAATCTAGTAGTAGTATTAGCAAAGGTATACGGTTTAATAGGACGTATTATATACAAATGATATGCGTTATAAACGCCTCTGATAAAACAGTCATAGGGATTTGTAAGGATGACTTTAGCGCTTATATCGCGATTGTCTGGTTCAAAAAATTCATAATATCCATGCTATTATATGCTGATAGTCAGCATGACGATGACAACAATATAATAAATAATCTAAAGGACGTATGATGAGTCAAAACCAACCTCAAAAACTAATTGCAGGTGCCAATGCGCCACTACCGACTGACAATATTAGCATTCGTATTTTAAGCCAAAATGCTATTGATTGTGCCGCTTATCGTCTGACTACTGACGGCAAAGTACGTGGTGATGGTGACATGATATTTTATGGTCAGACACGTAGCGATGATGGTAGTGTTAGCTTCCGTGGTCATGACAGTGATGGATTTTTTGATATCAATTTGTCTGCACAGCCTGCAACTATTGAGAAAATTGCCCTAGCGTTCTCTAGTGCGCAAACACTGTCGCAAGTTGGCGATGTGGACATTCAAGTCTTGCAGGGCAGTCAAGTGCTGATGAGCTGTCAGTTGAGTAGCGCAGGCCGTAATGAAAAAGCCATTATATTGGCTGAATGCTATCGCAGACAAGGAAACTGGAAATTTCGTTTTATCGCCCAAGGTTTTGAGGGAGGGTTAAAACCTTTGTCTGAACATTTCGGTGTTGAAATCGCTGATGACGCGCCTGCCCAAAATCATAACCCTGCACCAAGCCAACCTCAATCTATCAACACGCAGCGACCAATCAATACGCAAAAAGCAGGCAGCACGTCTCAAGCTAACAACCCGCCTCCGATTCCTGCTAACCCTTCGATTAATTTAAGTAAAATAACGTTAACCAAAAACCAATCTAGTATCAATCTTAAAAAACGTAATGACTTTGGCAAAATTTCGGTCAATTTAGATTGGAATCAACGCCCCCAAAGTGATAAATCAACACCTAAAAAAGGCATACTGGGAGATCTGTTTAAGCATCATCAATCAAGCGGTATCGATTTAGATGTCGGCGCTATGATTCATCTAAAAAATGGTGAAAAAACCCTTATTCAAGCGTTGGGCAATCGCTTTGGTAGTTTGCAATCAGCGCCTTATGTTTGTTTACGTGCGGATGATAGAACGGGGCAGGTAAGCGGCGGTGAATGGCTGGATATTAATGGTCAGCAATGGTCGCAGATTGAAGAGGTGTTTATCTTTGCATTTATTTACGAAGGCGCACCTAACTGGGAAAAAACTGATGGGGTTGTGACTATCCATGTGCCAGAGCAATCACCGATTGAGACACGTTTGACCGAAGGTGCGGGTAATCTACCAATGTGTGCCATTGCCCGTTTGGTCAATCAGCAAGGCAGTATCAATGTTGAGCGTATCAACCAATACTTCAAAGGTCATCAAGAAATGGACAAAGCGTTTAACTGGGGCTTTAGCTGGAAACGTGGACGTAAATAGTATTCTTAACTATAAATAATAAACATAAAATTGCGGCCCAGCTATTGATAGATGGGCCGCTATTTTTTGAAACAAACTACTCAACTAGATTAATAATAATTCAGTTAAAGTCTTCAGTCAATTATGCATGCGGTGTGATAGCAGGCATTAAATCATGGAAGGTGCGGCCAGAAGCTGTCTCGCCAATCGCATGCATTTTCCACTCATTATTATGACGATAGACCTTTGCCATTACCATCGCTGTGTGTCCACCTTGGGCAGACAAGTTATAACGTGCTACTTCGCTATTGTTATTGGCATTAACGATACGGCAAAACGCATTTTCTACTGTTTCAAACGTTTGACCAGTAAAGCTATTGACCGTGAATACCAATGAAACCACATTAGCAGGTACTCTTGAGAGATCGACATTGATGACTTCATCATCACCATCACCGTCGCCAGTACGGTTGTCACCAGTATGCACGATACTGCCGTCTTTCGATTTTAGCTGACTGAACCAAATGGCATCGACCGCTTGCTTGTTAGCGTCGAACATGATGCATGAAGCATCTAAGTCGATAGAGTCGCCACCAGAACTGCCGCCGAATAATTTTCCTAAGAAGCCACCTTTTTTATCCTGTGGCCCTTGAGCAACATCCCAACCTAGACCCAATTTAACTTGAGTAAGCTCGCCACCAGCTTCTTTGCTTAGGGAGATTTTTTGACCTTTTTGAAGACTAACTGCCATGTGAGTATCCTTATAATAATTGTGAGTAAAACCGTTTAAAAATAAAGTCAGAAATTGGTATAAATTGCGAAAGGCACTATAAGATATTGTCTAAAAAGCCACCACTGCCACCACGTCCGCCTGAGCTACTACCTAGGACGCTTTGTATCCAACCTTGATAACTGTCACGATTGCGCGAGCAAATAATGACTTTGCCACTTCCTGAGAAGTTCAGAACCATACCTTCGCCACTGGTGACGGAATTAATAATATTGCTCATGATGCCTTTTTTCTTACTGGTCGAAACTGACAACTTGTATTCAAGATTCGAATCCCAGCAGACTACATGACCATTATCAATGATGACGTCTTTGTCTGGTGTGACATCAATTTCAAACAACGAACCAAAACCAGATACCACGACTTGACCTTGGCCTTGAGTCTGCATCACCATAAAGCCGCCTGTATCACCGAATACTGCACCGCCTAAATTGCGCTGAATATTGGCTCTGATATCGACGCCAGTTTGAGCCGCGACAAACGCACCATCACTTAATGTATACTGCTGCTTGCCAACTTCTATGATTTGCATATCACCATCAAGCGTGGGCGCAAGCAAACAGTCGCCCTCACCATTAACCGCTTCAATCTGCTGTTGAAACAACGATTCATCGTTTGCAAAGCGGCGCATCAGTGACTGCATCAGGCCGCCTTGTAGCTTACCTTTCAGCTCAAGATTGGACTCCATCATCACCATCGCATTGGCTTCACAATAAATTGAATCGCCTTTTTTAAGATTACAATGCAAAAAAGGTTCAATAGTACCGATTAAACTGAATGTTGCGGCCATGGCTTGCAAATCCTTATTCTAATATCTTTGTTAAATGCTCTTAATGTGTGCGTGTGCTTTTAGGTGCTCTATAGCTTTTAATGATAAGCCAATTAAATTTAAAGCCATCAAATGCGTTAAAGGGGCACACTTGATGGCTCATTGGATCATAACCAGGCACCTGATTATGATAATTGGCTTGCTAAACGTTTACGTTGGTTTTAACGTTAAACATTTACGCCATAAGAGGCTGCTAATGGTCCTAGACCACCGCTGAAACCTTGACCGACCGCACGGAATTTCCAATCACCGCTGTGACGATATAGCTCGCCAAAGATCATCGCCGTCTCAGTGCTACCATCTTCTGATAGGTCGTAACGAGCGATTTCGCTATTACCATTGTCATTGACGATACGGATATAAGCTTCGCCTACTTGACCGAAGTTTTGATTACGGGCTTGGCCTTCATAGATAATGGCACAAACGGCGACTTTACTGACATCCGCTGGAATGTTGGCTAAGTTGATTTTGATTTGCTCATCATCACCGTCACCTTCGCCAGTGCGGTTATCGCCAGTGTGCTCAACGGCGCCATTGTCTGACTTTAGGTTATTAAAGAAAATAAAGTCTTTATCATTACGCACTTTACCGCCTTCATTGACCAAAAACGCAATCGCGTCTAAGTCAAACTCTTGACCGTCGGTGGCGCGAGGATCCCAGCCAAGACCGACAGTAATATTAGTAAGGCCTGGTGCTTCTTTTGATAAGTTGACGTTACCGCCTTTTGTTAAGCTAATAGCCATACAAATATCCTTTGGATTAATAGTTAAGTGGATTGAGTGATAAAAAATAAACTAAAAGTTGTGCAGTGACTGATACCTCAGAGCAAACAATAAAAACTTACCTGTACGCTATGCCCTGCATATCATTAGGTTTTACTATACTAAGCGTTTGCTCACTAAGCAAGGCGTATTTTGTGCGCTTACTATATGCTTACTAAGGGACATAATACTTCTGTATCTTTGATAATTTCTAATCAACTTAGCAATAGTCGTTAAGATATTGTTATGAAAAGTAATGTTTCATATAAAAGGGGTTTAGCGCAAAGGTAGCTTAGATAAAACAATCGCTTTAAAAAGCACCAACTGACTATATAGGCTTAGAATAAACTAACTCATGGCTTAGGTATGCTTCGCAGCTAGTATGAGAGCATGGCATTATATAAAAAACCTATTTAGATAAATATACATGTATCTCTTATTCTGCAAAAACCGACCAGCCAGTTTTTTGTACGAAGCGCTCTAGTGCTTTTAGTCCAAGCTTAGAGTTACCTACATGATCAAGCCCTGGTGACCAAACCGCGATAGAACCTTTACCAGGTGCTATCGTCAAAATACCGCCACCAACACCACTTTTGCCCGGTAAACCCACACGGTAAGCAAATTCGCCAGAACCATCATAATGACCACACATCATCATCAATGAGTTAATACGGCGTGCCCGTTTTTCATTGATTACACGTACTCCTGAGTGCTTATCAACTCCGTTAGACACTAAATAAAGACCGGCACTGGCCAACTGTTGGCAGTTCATTGCAATTGAACACTGATGAAAATACGTACCTAATACATTATCCACATCATGTCTTAAACGACCAAAGGATTTCATAAAGTGCGCCAGAGAGGCATTTCGGTCCTTGTGCGCCATCTCAGAAGCCGCTACTTTATGATCAAAGCGAATTGACTCATCATCTGCAATGAGGTGAACAAACTGCAGGATTTCACCCAGTGTCTCTTTTGGCTCATGTCCCATCATGATGGCGTCGACAACTGCGATTGCCCCAGCATTGATAAATGGGTTGCGCGGTCGGCCAGACTCGTGTTCTAGCATCACAATTGAATTAAAGGGATCGCCAGATGGTTCACGTCCGACGTGTGTCCAAAGTGTATCGCCTAGCTTGCCAAGACCAATGGTTAAGGTAAATACCTTAGAGATACTTTGGATTGAAAACAGAGTGCTTGCATCACCTGCTGCATACATATGCCCATCAGGAGTCGCTACGGCTATACCAAACTGATTAGGATCAATATGAGCCAATTGAGGGATATAATCTGCGACTTTACCGCGGTCAGTTTCTCTTGCCATCTCTGCGGCAATATCATCAAGAATTTTTTGCATATCGTTTATAGGGTCTTATTTCGACAAGTTATTTAAGGATGAAGATTTTAACTGAAGATAGGGTGATAGTAACAGGGCAAACGTAACTTTAACCATTAATTGTCTCAATTATTGGTTATTCCGATATTTTGGGGCTTCAATATCACCTAACAGTAAGGCAAAAATAGTGTGAAAAAAAGCAGGTCATACCTGATGATATGACCTGCTTAGATGTATAACTAAATACAGACTACACTGAGAACACGCCTTAGTTCAGGCTTGCTTTCTCAGCTTTACGATGCTGAAGTGACGCTAGCAGCGCCCAACCAATAAAGGCAATACCAATCAGACCAGTGATAATCTCTGGTACGTGGAACTTCACTGACAATAGCATAATCAGTGCCAATGCACCGATGGCATAATGTGCGCCGTGCTCAAGATAGATGAACTCGTCAAGCGTGCCTTTGTCTACCAAGAAGATAGTCATAGAACGTACGAACATCGCACCAATTGCAAGACCTAACATGATAACAATCACGTCATTGGTGATTGCAAATGCGCCAATCACACCATCGAAACTGAATGAAGCATCTAGGACTTCTAAGTATAAGAAACCAATGATACCGCCTTTCATAATGGCACTAGTCGCCGCAGCGCCCGAACCATTCTCTTCGTTCTCTAGGTCTTCTTCCAGATCGCCCTCAAGCATACCTGATACAACCTGTACGCCCAGATAAACCAAGATACCCCAAACACCTGCAATTAAGACAGCGCCTGACTGCTCTGCATTAGCCCACGATACCGCAATCATCAAGACGATAAGCGCTACAAATACGCTCATGGCATCGACTTTGCCTAGCTTGGCTAAACGGCTCTCAAGCCAGTCAAACCAGTGTACCTCTTTGTCATCAAAAATAAAGTTCAAGAATACCAATAGCAAGAAGATACCACCAAATGCTGAGATTTCTGCATGGTGTGCCATCAGTCTTGCCGAGTACTCTTCAGGGCTATATAAAGCCAAGTTGATGACTTCCATCATACCAAGGTCGGCAGTAACCGCGACGATGACAATAGGGAAGACCAATCGCATACCGAATACGGCGATTAGGATACCAACGGTTAAAAATATCTTTTTCCAAAATTCGTCCCAGCCCTTAAGGACTGAAGCATTGACCACCGCATTATCAAAAGATAATGAAATCTCCATGACGGCCAAAATAGCGGTAATAGAAAGAGTGGCTATCATGCCACCCATACCGCCATGTGAATATCCCCACCATGCTGCTATTGCCAAAGCAATTGCGGTAAAGATAAAGTCTAAATAAAAATGTCTCATGACACATCCTGTATGGTTGCGTAAAGCTAAGGTCTACCTAGTATAGGCATGAACCGCAAAAAAGCGGTTATTACTAACCACTTTTTATGCATAATTTTAAACGAAACGTAAAGCATTACTAGTCATTTGGCCATTAAAAATTGTGACTATTTGCAACGATGGCGGTTTGCTATTTTGGACGTGATGACAGTGACTAATAACTGACTAAATACCAGTAAATAATGGTTTTAGATATCGACACCGTATTGCTGGCACATCGCTTGCAAGCCGCCTGAATAGCCTTGACCAACAGCACGGAATTTCCATTCGCCGTTGTGACGATATACTTCGCCAAACACCATCGCTGTCTCAACAGAGTAGTCTTCTGCTAGATCAAAACGTACCACTTCAGTACCAGTCTCTTCGTTAACGACACGGATAAAGGCGTTGGCGACCTGACCAAAGTTCTGGCTACGCGCTGCAGCGTCATGAATAGTCACTGTCACGACTACTTTATCTACGTCTGCAGGTACTTGAGTGAGGTTGACTTTGATAACTTCGTCATCACCGTCGCCTTCGCCAGTACGGTTGTCACCAGTATGCTCGACAGCGCCATTGTCAGACTTCAGCTGATTATAAAAGATAAAGTCGTGATCGCCGCGCACTTTACCTGCGCCATTTAGCAGAAATACGCTAGCATCAAGGTCGAACTCAGCACCAGAGGTGGCGCGCTCATCCCAACCAAGACCGATAAGTAACTTGGTCAAATTTGGGTCAGTTTTCGTTAGCGATAAATTACCGCCTTTATTAAGTGATAAAGCCATGGTGTTATCCTTTTTATTAGACGTTAGTGGTTTTATAAGGTAATCGAAAAAAGGCGATGCTTACGCAATAACTGCGCAAATCCATCGCCTAGTAACGCTCTATCATAGCAACAAAAAATGGCCCAATCAAAGCTGATTGGGCCATTGTTATATTTCATATACATTCGGCAAAAAACAGAAGTTTCAGGTACTTATATTGCCCTTATAAATCTATAGTCTTATTCATCAAAATCCTGTTTACGGACTATACATTCTAAACTTTAAATCTAAAACTTCGAGTTATAGACTTTGACGATGACGAATCTCAAAGCTTTGATGAATCGGTTTTTTGATATTGAAATCAAAGCCAATGGTTTTTTGCGTGATATCAATGATGTCATAACGCTGAGTCAACTGCTCATCTAACTCAAAACGCGTAAAGTTGTTAGAAAAGTACAAGACGCCATCAGAGGTGAGGCGGTTCATGGCACGATTAATCAATGCAGCATGATCACGTTGCACATCAAAAGTACCTTGGAATTTCTTAGAGTTTGAGAAAGTCGGTGGATCAATAAAGATAACATCGAACTGTTCGGTATTGTCTTTAATCCACTCAAAGATATCGGCAGCAACAAACTGGTACTTATTGCGGCTAACGTCCAAACCGTTCAAGACAAAGTTTTGTTTGCCCCAATCTAGATAGTTCTGTGACAAATCAACACTAGTGACTTTTTTCGCACCAGCAAGCGCTGCATGCACACTTGCGGTACAAGTATAAGCAAACAGGTTAAGTACGGCTTTACCGCGGCTGTTATCTTTGATACGAGCGCGCATATTACGGTGATCGATAAACAGACCAGTATCTAAGTAATCTGTAAAGTTGACATACAGGTAGGCACCATCTTCGCGCGCAACATGAAACTTGCCACGTTTTTCTGTGGTGTTCTGCTTGCTGTACTGATCGTTACCAGACTGACGGGCACGCGTTTTGATAAAGATCTGTTCACGGTTAATATCAAAGACTTCACGGATACCCATCAATGCCAAGTTAAAGCGCTTTTTCGCAGTCTCAGGTGGGATGGTCTTTGGTGGTGCATATTCTTGCACATGCGCATAATCACCGTATAAATCAATTGCGACTTTGAAATCAGGTAAATCAGCATCGTAGACACGAATGTTACTTACGTTGTCTTTTTTGGCCAGTTTCTTAAGCTTAGCAAGGTTTTTTTGCAGACGGTTAATAAAGTCTTGACCGTCTTCTACTTCGATCTCGCGTTTCTCAAAACGACTAACAAGATTGCCCGTTTGCCCAGCGATAAGCGTTCCGTAGCGGAAATAGACGGTGATAGCACCATTATGACAGCGTAAGGTTTTTGGTTCTTTAATCGGTAGAATATCTACTTGTTCGACATGAGAGGCCAATATGCCAAGCATCGGATCAATGCCACTACCGGCAAAGCTGTCTTGCAATATCAGCCCAATCGCTTGATACAACGGCTTAATCATTTCCTCATCACCCAAACGCTCACCATATGGTGGGTTGGTAATGACCAAAGGATTGCTCAATCGACCATCATTAACCAATGGCTTAAGCACATTACTAAGTTGGTCAAGTGCACGATGCTCGATATCGAGTAGCGGTAAAATGTCCTGTAAACCTGCGGCAATTAAATTCTTTTCTGTGGCAAGAATCGCACCACTATCAGCATCAAAGCCTAGCATAAGCGGCAACGTATCAGGCTGCTCATTGGCAATCTCTAATGCTTCGCGGAAACGCGTTTGAGCATTATCAATCATCTCTTGCCATAGCGTCTCATCATGATGCTGCCACTGGTAAAAGCCAAATTGATTGGCAGCTTTGTCGATACCCACGGCATAGTCGCAATGCATCAATAACGCTTCGATAAGGAACGTTCCAGAGCCGCACATTGGGTCAATTAACGCATTATAGAAAGGTGCGTCGCCAGCTTCATTTTTCTTGTGCCAACCAGCGCTATAGAGTAGGGCGGCTGCCAAGTTTTCTTTTAATGGCGCTTCTGTCATGGCCACACGATAACCACGGCGATGCAAACTGGTACCGGATAAATCTAAATACAACTCAGCTTGCTTGTCATTAATGGTGGCAAAAACAGAGAAGTCTGGGTTTTTGCTATCGACGTTAGGGCGGCTGTCGTAAACTTCGTTAAAGGTATCGGCAATAGCATCTTTGATACGTAGCATGGCAAACTGCTGACTGACAGCGACACGCTTATCGACAGACAGACGAATAGCAAAGGTCTGCTCTAGGCTAAATTGCTCCGTCCAGTTAACTGACTTGGCGAGGTTATATAATTGTTCTGCTACATCGTATTCGGTATTGAGGTTTTTACGCTTGATGAGCATCAAGACTCTAGATGCCACACGTGACCATAGGCATATGGTGTACAAGTCGCGCAAGGTACCGTTAACACTAAGACCTGTCTCTTATACACATCTCCGAGCCCACGAGACGGACTCCTAT
>CAJXUF010000069.1 GCA_913061175.1 uncultured Psychrobacter sp. | reverse complement strand
GTCCGTCTCGTGGGCTCGGAGATGTGTATAAGAGACAGATACTAGATACACTACCCTGATAATACTTACAACGCATACTTAAGTAGATTAGGTTTAGGCCTGACTCATTTAAACATTGAAGAGAAGAAACGAGGACTTTATGTCAAAACTTCGCACCGAAACGGTCACAGAGGTTCATCACTGGAATGACTCTCTATTTAGTATCAAAACCACTCGTGACGATGGCTTGCGCTTTCGTAATGGCGAATTTGCGATGATTGGACTTGTTGTTGATGGCAAGCCACTACTACGCGCTTATTCAATTGCCAGCCCTAACTATGAAGATCATTTAGAATTCTTCTCTATCAAAGTTCAAGATGGTCCGTTAACTTCGCGCTTGCAACATATCAAAGTAGGCGACGAGCTGTTAGTCAGTAAAAAACCAACGGGTACACTAGTATTGGACGATCTGCTACCAGGTAAGAACCTTTACATGCTCTCTACTGGTACTGGTCTTGCTCCGTTCTTGTCACTAGCACGTGATCCTGAAGTGTATGAGCGTTTTGACAAAATCATCTTAGTACATGGCGTACGTCATGTTCATGATTTGGCTTATCGTGAGATGTTTGAAAATGAGCTGCCTAATGATGAAATTTTTGGTGAATGGTATCGCGAAAAATTCATCTACTATCCAACCGTTACACGTGAAGAATTCAGAAACCAAGGTCGTGTCACTGATTTGATGAAATCAGGAAAATTGTTCGAAGATATTGGTTTACCGCCAATGAATAAAGACGACGACCGTGTCATGCTTTGTGGCAGCATGCCGTTTAATGCTGAGGTTTCTGCTATTTTAGATGACTTCGGCCTGACTGTTTCACCACGTATGGGTGTGCAGGCAGATTACGCAGTTGAGCGTGCCTTTGTCGGCTAGAATGATGCTATTTAGCATCATTAGAACAAATGAAAAATTGTATAAAATAATACTTGACGCATGTAAATAGGCTGCTATAATACGCAGCCTATACAGTCAACACTGTAGCCCAATTAGATAATATTTAGTCAATAACTATTATCACCTAACATGCCAGTGTGATGGAATTGGTAGACATGACGGATTCAAAATCCGTTGCCTTTAAAAGCGTGTCGGTTCGAGTCCGACCACTGGTACCAATATTTAGTACAAATTAGCCTCCTTTATCGGAGGTTTTTTTGTGCTTATTATTTATATTTGTTTTAATAAATTCCTAGCTCGTTTATATCGATACTTCAAATGGCATGACAGCGCTTATCTTAATTGGTACCGCATAACTCCATGGCATGCCAGCACTACAATAAAAATATCCATCATTAAATGACACAATATAGGCTGTAAAATCATTACCACACTGATCCATCATCGCTTGTTCATCGCTTTCATCACACACTGCGCACCATATTTTTTTATCACCCCGCGCTAGCATTGCTCGTGTTAAATCGCTCCCTTTTAATTCATGACTCATCATCAGCTCCTTAATTATCTTGAACTTTCTCATTACTATTTTTTTAGAAAGTTAATTTACCAGTACTCAATTTATAAGTTTGGTATGAGCTATAAACAATGTCTTATCAGGTAAATACAATTCCTATAAAAGACCATTTATTACTTTCATAACTATTGATTATCGTGGTTAATATATTGTAAAACGATAGCATTAGAACTGTAACATATAACTATAATATTCATGATGGAAGGCGATAATATTCAGACAGGCGGTATAGAAAATCTAAAAAACTTAAGGTATACACCATACTGAACATCTCTTAGTGAACATATGTTAACTATATTAAATTTACTAGTATTTTAACGCCATATATCTCTGACTATTAACCTTACACTATATTTAATTATTGATATATATAAATTATTCACATATTGCCATATTTT
The DNA here is from genome assembly GCA_913061175.1 of uncultured Psychrobacter sp. Lineage (GTDB taxonomy): Bacteria > Pseudomonadota > Gammaproteobacteria > Pseudomonadales > Moraxellaceae > Psychrobacter. Next base: position 11,501 of record CAJXUF010000069.1, on the reverse strand, counting down.
TATGGTTCTATATTCGAAAAAAACCTTTACCGTTTAATAATCGATACTGAAATAAAAGTATTGAGTAATGTAAAATATCAACCATGAAAACTTCTACAGCGTCCAGTCCACGTAAAATCATTCATATAGATATGGATGCGTTTTATGCCAGTGTAGAGCAACGTGATTTCCAAGAATTACGGGGCAAGCCACTAGTGGTTGGTGGAGATCCAAATGGTCGCGGTGTTGTAGCAGCGGCTAGCTATGAGGTTCGTCAGTTTGGAGTGCGCTCAGCTATGTCTTGTTATGAGGCTCGCAAACGTTGTCCAGAAGTCATATTTGTCAGACCACGTTTTGAAGTATATCGAGCTGTTAGCAGCGATATTCGCAATATCATGTACAGCTTAACGCCTCATATTGAGCCATTATCGCTAGATGAGGCTTATCTTGATGTCACTGGTCTCACGGTACATAAAGGCTCAGCGACATTGATGGCCAATTGGTTAAGAACACAAATATTGCAACATACAGGATTGACTGCTTCTGCTGGCGTGTCCTTCAACAAGATGTTGGCCAAGATTGCCTCTGATATCAATAAGCCTAACGGCACCGCTATTATCACGCCAGAAGACGCCGATGCTTTTATCAGTACGCTACCTATTGAACGATTTCATGGGATAGGTAAAGCAACGGCAAGACGATTACATACGATGGGCGTGACTAACGGTGCTGATCTACGCCGTATGTCAGCCGAAGTGTTGATTAATGAGTTTGGTAAGCGAGGACAGTTTTATCATGATATCGCTCATGGTCGCGATGAACGCGCTGTCAAATCTGAGCGCCTGCATAAGTCTGTTGGTTCGGAGACTACTTTTAGAGAAAACCTCAACGATGACACGGCGTTACGTGTACAAATCTATGAACAAAATGCGGATGCCTTCGCGCAACTGCACAAAAAAAATCTCATCGCTCATACTATAACGCTCAAGGTGAAGTATGCCGACTTTACTCAGATTACCCGTACGCACACGCTAACCACCGCTTTTAGTAGCGCTGAATCTGCACATTACTGGTTAGACAAGTTATTCTTAGATATTCCGCGCCAGCTCCCTATCCGATTAGTCGGGGTCACTTTTTCGTCATTGGCACCTGCAGCCCAACTATTGCTTCAATTAAATTTATTTGAGTAAAATAAGAAAAGACTAACGTAACAAACATTAGGATAGTTAAATATTTTTGCTTAGGCTATTCAAATATGTTTTGTGCACGGTGACTACTTAGTAAAGCAACCTTTTATAGCAGTATTTCTGCTACAATTATGCCAAAATTTCTATCCATTTAAAGACTGATTATGACCAACGCTCACACTGCATCTTCCAATTCTAATACTCCGCTTGATACCAATAACAACAGTGACGTCTTAGATTATCTAAGCGTGGAAGACTATGACTATGACCTACCAGATAGTTTTATTGCGCGATATCCATTAGCGCAGCGTTCTGCTTCAAAACTTTTATACTTGCCTGCTCGCACTGACACAAATGCTACGCCTATAGAAGACTGTTTGTTTTATGAGTTGCCTGATTTATTAGATGCTGGAGACCTGATTGTATTTAATGATACAAAGGTGATGAAGGCACGCCTATTCGGTCAAAAAGATACTGGCGGTAAACTTGAGGTTTTGATTGAGCGATTGGTTGCTGTCTCAGACTTAGATATAACGACACTACATTTAGAAGATTCGAATAATGAGCCAGTCAACCAAGAACATATTGCACTTTGCCATGTAAAAGCCAGCAAAGCACTGAAACTTGGTCAACGTTTTCAACTTGCTGATGGTCATATGAGTGGCGCGATGATTGGCCGTCAGGATAACTTGTTTATTTTAGCCTTTAATGCGCCAATTTTGCCTGATTTAGAACTCTACGGCGAGCTACCTATCCCGCCCTACTTTGAACGTCATGCTGACGATACTGACAATACTCGTTATCAAACGGTGTTCCATGATCCCGCTAAGCTTGCAAGTGTCGCTGCACCGACAGCAAGTTTGCATTTCGATGACTTGGTGCTCAATAAGTTGGCAGAAAAAGGCATCAATACTGCTTTTGTGACATTGCATGTTGGCGCTGGTACCTTTGCGCCAGTCAAAACAGACAACCTACTCAATCATACTATGCACAGTGAGTATGCACATCTGCCACAAGCAACTGCTGAGCTGATTAATCAAACGCATGCAAATGGTAATAAGGTTATTGCTATTGGTACTACGGTAACTCGCGTCCTTGAAACGGCGTATCAAAAAACAGCTATTAATGGACAAGCACTCTCTAGCTGGTCAGGGGACACGGACATTTTTATTTATCCAGGGTTTAAATTCGGTGTCATTGATCGACTGTTAACAAACTTTCATTTACCCAAATCGACGTTGCTAATGTTGGTATCAGCTTTTTCTGGCAAAGCATCAATCGAACATGCCTATCAACATGCTATTGAAAAAGAATATCGATTCTTTAGCTATGGCGATGCTATGTTACTTGACAAGAAAATAAGCTGAACATTAAATAAACATTTATGCATTGGACGCAACAGTTGTGAAATAAACTGGTAAACTAAACCGTACTTTGTTATAACAGCAAAGATAACTTATTTTGTAAAGGACTGCTCATGTCTTGTCATTTATCTCGTCGCTTGACTCCTGTACATCGCGCGGTATCGATGGCATTACTTTATTCTGTAGGTTTGGCCGCTATTATTCCAGGCGCGCAAGCCGCGACTATCGGTAAAACAGTCGTTAGTTCAGCTCAGCATGAACCGTTGAGCGCAAGTATCGTGGTTACCGACATACGAGCGGCTGACTTTTCAGCGAGCTTGGCCAATCCAGTTATCTATCAACAGATGGGATTGACGCCGACTGACTCAATGCAGGTGCGTTTTCAAGCAACTTCAGCGACCAGTGGTCAGGTATTAATCAGCACATCACAGCCTGTGTCTAAGCCTTTTGCTGATTTGGTGTTATCGATCAATGATAATGGGCAGCAAAATGTCGTACCGAAAACATTATTGATGCCGTTAAACGATAGCCTACCGATTAATAATGCTTCCAAGAACAGTGTTAAAGGCACTCAGAAACTCAATTTACCAAGTGTTTCTGCAAGCGCTGCAAAACCATTAACCGTAAGAAAAGGTGCGCCGCCGCCCCTAATATCGGTATCTAACACTGCTGCAAATAAACCAGCTCTAGCAAATACAGCAGCCGTTGATTCTTCTATTTCCAGATCGGTGTCTAACATACAAGCTCCGACAGTGACAGTTACTTCGCAGACTAGCAACCTTACTTACGCGCCTAGTCGTCTTGATAATGGGCGCTTAAATAGCGACTCTGATATAAAAAATGCTAGCAGTAATGCAAAGAAGACTGATAACGGCCTTAGTTCAGCGAACCGTTTAGATAGCAGTTTCTTAAATGCAAACAACAACACTGAAACTACGAAAGTTATTGCTAATGATAACGTTAAGGCAAGTATTAAAAACACTCCAATCTTAGATAAAGTATTGATTGATAAACCACTCGATACTCTAAATATTCAAGTCACACGGCAGATACAGCCGAGTCGTAAAAAAACAGACGCTGACGTATCACCCATACCTACTCCGACTACTAGCATCATAGCAAGCAATATTGAGAAAAATGATACTAGCGTCTTGGCTGCTTCTATTGACAATACAACTTCGAAAACTCCTAATAGCGCTATTAATAATACCTCTTCAAATGACATAGCAATAGATAGTTCGACAGTTAATCAATACCAAGTACAACGTAACGATAGTCTATGGATCATTGCCCAACAGATAGCGCAAGAAAATAACCTAGATACTTCAACTGTGATGAAGCAAATTCAAACACAAAACCCTGATGCCTTTATCAATAGAGATGCGGACCAATTAAAAGCAGATGCTAAGCTCAGTCTACCCAGTTACGATGTCATACCGTCACAGAAAAATCTAGAAGCGGCCATCGATGCACAAAGACAATATATTCGTAGAGCAAATACGGCTGCAATGCAAAAAACAGCTCAAAAATCTATTAAGAAACCATCCAAAAGCACTCAAACAGTCAAGGCCAAACGTCCTAAGAAAGTAGTGATTACTAAAACGCAAATATTACCAAAAGCGCAGTTTTCTGTGCTTGCGCCCGGGCGAGACGGTAATGCAGATGGAACTCAAACGAAATCAGCTTCAAATACTGGGAGTGGTTTGAGCACCGATATACTGGCAACTCTGAAAGCCACAAGGCAGAAAACTGCAGCACAAGCTCAGCGTTTATCAAGTACTAGTAACGCTCTTAATAGTTATACTAAAAAGCTTCAACTACAGAATCAAAAACTGGCTGAGCTACAAGCTCGTCTTAAAAAATTACGTAATCAATAATTGTCTGGTTGATCAACACAATAGATTGTGATCACAGGCGTAGGAGTAACTATGGACAATATGCTATATATCATCGCTGGATTGGTACTTATTTTATTAGTAGCTGGTTTTTTATTACGCAAAAATAAAGCTCAAAAATCGTCAGCACAATTGCCTACAAATTCAGAAAGAAACACAATTACCCCAACGTCAAAAGTAGATTATGGTGCTCCTACCCAAAATATTGCAATTGATGAGAATAAATTCGATCACGTTACCATTGCTCAGCGTTTTATGGATCAGCAACGTTATGATAAAGCAATTGAAACTCTCAAACGCGGTTTAAGTGACAAACCTAATGATGGAGCACTTTCTCTTAAGTTACTAAGCATATACGCTACGATAGATCAGCCAAAAGACTTTAATAATGTTTATGAGTCTATAAAAACTCATAATGATAGTAAGACTATCGCTCAAGCAGACGAGATAAGAAATTTATCTTTCGATGAATTAGAACCTGCCGCTGTGCAAACGCTAGCAACAGATAATGCTAACAATGATTTTGATGGTATCGACTTCGATTTGCCTATTAGTCAAACTGATAACATCGATGCAGCAAGCCATCAGTCAATTGAAGAAGAAGAAGAAAATAATGATATTGCAATAAGTGAGCCTATCGACAGCTTAGAAGTGTCAGACGAAGTTAACAATATTAGTCCTACTACCGAAACTTCGAATGATAGCTTTGATCTGACGCTCAGCGATTTAGAGAATGATTTCGATGCGCCTAATACGACAAATGAAACGCCTGTCATACCATTGGACAACGTAAATGACAACGTTTTAGAGACTTCTGCTAACGATAATATTAGTAATAATGAAGATAACGATCTTAGTGACTTTGAGTTTGACTTTGATTCATTTGATGATACTTCGAATGAATCAACTATAGACACTAACCTCTCACATAATGACAATGAGAAAGCAGTACTAGAAGAAGATGAGTTTATCTTAGACTTCGACGATCTATCAGCCGATGTAGATGAAGATATAGCCGTAACTAGTAAAGAGGATTCTAATACAGAAGAACACTCTATCGATACTATTCAAAACAGTGAGGATGACTTTGCTTTATCTCTAGATAACCTAGATACATCGGATAATATAGATACTACCTTAAGTGATGAACTACCTACTACTGAAACAAATAGTGATATCGATAACTTTATTTTTGAGGATATTGACTTTGAAGACAATGCCTCCGAAAACACTACTCTTAAAGAAAATAGCTTTGTAGATATTAACCTTGAGGAACCATTACTCAATAATGATATTGAGTTTAATGATGTTGAAGAATCGAATGTCGCACCTACTGCATCATTGAGGTTTGATGACAATACGCTGATAGACGATGATTTTAATATTGACGATACTGATTCTCTATTTAACGCTCCATCGGTCACTACCCCAGTCTCTACAGCTGCGCCTGTTGAGAGTGACACTTCTATCACGCCTCAAGAAACTGAATCAGCAGAAGATTTTTCATCACGTTTCGCAGCAGATTTTGATTTCGTAAAGTCATTAGACAGTAATCAAGTAACGTTAGACTTGGCAGATCAATATCTAGAACTGGGTGAATATGACAGTGCAAAGCGTTTACTCAATGAAGTGATAGCTCAAGGTACTAGTGAGCAGAAACAGCAAGCACAGCTATTACTCGAACGTACTGCGTAGTTAATAGTCTAGTCTCTCATCAGCAAGTACTTCCGAATCACGGGATGCTTGCTGATTTTTTTTGCATTTAACTCTAATACTATCTATTATTGAACCCTTTAGCCATCGTTGCTCAATTCTCCAGCACCTCTTTTCTTCCATACTTGTTTACTGTGTTGATACTATGCCATCTTCTGTTATGCTCAAAAATCTATCCGATCCTATTCAACTGATTTATACTGGTGGTACCTTTGGTAGCTATGGCAGACCTTTAGCGCCATTATCAGCAGAAGTATTTTTGCCTACTCTACAAAAACTTTTATCTGCACAAGACAGTAAGAATAACTTACCGACAGTCTCATGGTCGGAAAACGCCCTGATCAAAGACAGCAGCCAGCTTACCCCTAACGACTTTGCGCATTTCTATCAACTACTACTGAATGCTTATACCAAAGGTGATAGACGCTTTGTACTCATCACTGGCACGGATACGTTGAGTTACTTAGGCGCATTTTTATCAGAAGCTTTTGCAGGTAGTGATATTTGTATTGTTTTGACCGCAAGTATGCGTCCATTATTAGACAGTGAGATATTGCATTCCTATAACATCGATGAACATAGCGATGCTTGGGGCAATCTCAACGACTCATTAAAACTAGCTGCTGCTGGTGAATCAGGTGTGAAGGTCAGTTTTGGCGGGGAAGCATGGCCTGCTCAAACGGTACAAAAAATTCACAGTCATGATCTGATGGCATTTACTGGTCATTCTCGCGCCGCTTATCCAGCCAATAGCTATATAAAAAATCTACCTGACACTCGTAGACAACATTGGCTTGATGATCAACAAGACTTGCTATCCAGTATTCAAACACGCGCTGAAAACGCGAGTGTTCATGCGCTATATTGCCTACCTAACGATGTTTCGATGATAAACAACCAGCTACAAGCTTTATTGTTGCAGCCACCATGTGGCATTATTCTATTGGGATTTGGCGCCGGTAACATCCCTTATTCAGCTGCACTAGCAGAGACACTGACCTTTGCTCATGAGCGTGGACATATGGTGATATCAGCCAGTCAATGTCCGTTTGGCGGCGTCAGCGATAGCTATGCAGCGGGTAGTTGGCAGTACGAGCATCATGTCATTGCTGGTGGGCGTTTGACCATACCTGCTATTTATGCCCGATTACTTTGGTTGCTACTTCGCTATGATAGTCCTGCAAGACGCAGACAGCGTTGGTTGAATAATGTCAATCAAACTGGCACTAGCATCAAAAAGCGATAAGTGACTTTTAATTAACTTTCATTTTATAAGTTTAGAAACCCTAATGTCTGAAACTGAAATTATCGACACTGAGCCAACCTACACTTTAGCGATTGCTATTGAGTTCTTAGGAACTCATTATCATGGCTGGCAACGACAACGAGAGGTTTTGGGTGTACAAGAAGCCTTAGAGACAGCTATCGGCAAAGTTGCCAATGAGCCTGTAGAAGTCATCGCAGCTGGGCGTACTGATGCCAGCGTCCATGCTAGCAATATGATTGCCCATTTTACAACTCATGCGTATCGCCCAACTCATAACTGGTTACGCGGTGTAAATAGCCTGCTTCCCGATGATATTGTTCTACGCTGGATACAACCCATGCCAGCTGACTTTCATGCGCGCTTTGGTGCCATTGCTCGTCGCTATCGTTATATTACACTCAACCAAGCACAGCGCCCTGCCATACTAAATCATCAAGTGACTCATATCTACGAACCGCTTGATTTGGGAGCCATGCAGCAAGCAGCAGCTGATATCGTCGGTACACACGATTTTAGCAGTTACCGTGCTGCGGCCTGTCAATCCAATCAACCGGTGCGCACGATTAGCCATGCAAACCTTTTTGCTCATGGCCAATTTATCGTTTTTGATATACAAGCAGATGGGTTTTTACATCATATGGTTCGCAATTTGATGGGCACATTGTATGCCATTGGTAGACATGAGCTAGAGCCAGCAGATTTTTTGAAGATTTTGCAGAAAAAAGATCGAACGATTGCACCACCTACTGCTTCAGGTGATGGATTGTATTTTATCAATGCTTATTATCCTGAACGTTTTCAAAGCTTATTGCCAAATGCACCGTTAACGCCTGTCTGGTTAAATTTGCCTGATTAAGCGTTATAGTTTGGCATACATATCACTTACATGCTGTCAAGTCAAAAGCAGGTTCGTATTGCTTTAATCCACTAACTTACGTATAATATGGGCTTATTTTTTAATTGATTGATACAAATTATGGCAAAAGACGATATTATTGAATTTGAAGGCGAAGTCATTGATACCCTTCCTAATACTTTGTTCAAGGTTCGTTTAGAAAACGGGCACGAAATCATCGCGCATATCTCTGGTAAGATGCGTAAGCATTATATTCGTATCTTGACAGGTGATAAGGTTAAAGTTGAAATGACACCTTATGATCTATCTAAAGGCCGTATCACCTACCGTGGTAAAAACTAAATACTGACTGACCAATATGGTTATGAGAGTATTAGCATTGGTAAGATACAGCCAATAGCTGAGTAGCTACGTTATCGCTGATAGCTGATATGACGCTTGGGTAGTGAAACTGATAATAATAATGAAAATGCTAATCTGCTCATTATTGCCTATCAATGCTTTAGTTATTTAGTATTGACTGTTTCTGATTACCACAAAAAATACCGCTAGATTCTAGCGGTATTTTTTTGTCCATTTTCCATGATTTAGTACTATCACATCTAACTAAATTCAACAGTCGCGCCGTTTTTTATTACTCCAAGCAGACTAAGCGCATCCCAGTTGGTCAAACGCACACAACCTGCTGATGCCTGACGACTGATACGAGAAGGATCTGGTGACCCATGAATACCATAAGTTGGTTTGCTAAGCCCAATCCATACCGAACCAACTGGATTGTTAGGGCCCGGTGGAATGATAGACTTGCTGCCATCATTGGCCGTATAAGTATAGTTGGGCTCGTGCACCTTTACCTTCACAGTATGCGTACCTGTTGGTGATGGTGTCGCTGTACTGCCCACTGTCGTCGGATAGCTAGCAATCAAGTTATTGTTCTCATCATATGCGTAAAGTGTTTCAGTGGCTTTATCAGCGACAACGCGATGCACAGGCTTGGTATTAGGATTACCAGGGTTGTATACCGTGATGATTTCACCAGCAGTAAAACTGGCATCAGGATTAAGCGATTTTAAATATTTTTCACTAATATGAAACTTCTCTGCCAATGCCTCAGTAAGACTTTCGTAGTACATCCCCTCAAGCTTGGATTTTGCAACAGAATCAGCAGGTATGGTTGTGGTTTTGACATTCACATCTGCTTCAATAAGCTGATAACTAACTAGTACTGGTTGAGTCGTGAGCTTCTCATTTTTGGTCAGTGCTTGCCACGTCTCAGCATTTAGCGTATCGGTTACGTCTAAACCATTTGCTTTTTGAAACGCTTGCATGGCTTTGCGAGTATTTTTGCCCCAGTAGCCATCGACAGGCCCTACTCCATTATGATGCCAGTTTAATAGAGCCTGCAGCTTTGTTCCTATATTACGATCGATATCTGCATCTGCCGTCCAAGTGACATTGTTTACTTTTTTTGCATTGTCAGATAGATTCTCAGTTGTGTACTTAATCGTAGGTAATAGCTTATTCAATGAAGTCGCGGCTTTACTATCTCCTGTTAACTTTTGACTTACGCCATTAGTCACCGGACTGACTTCTGCCGGGGACTTGACGCTATTACTTGCGTTCACACTATCCGTTGTCTCTGCTGCAATGCTTTGCCCTATCAGTAGTAAGCTAGAGAGACTAACCACTGTTAATGCTTTACTGATTCTTGTTAGTTGATACATGTAACACTCCTCATTTAAAAAATTTTATTTTTGTTTTAAGTTTGCAAATACTACAGTTTTTTGGATTTTTAGAACTTACCTTTGTAATCTAATTTTTTACTATTATATTTTTGCCAAAAGTAAAAGATTTTAAGTCTTTTACGAGTCATCAATATTGTCATATTACCTTGTGAGCATATAACAGCTTTGTGTTAAAAGGAGCTTTGTTGTACAGCGTCTCTGTTAAGACAATGCTTGTAGATAAGCTTTGCTAACAGATAAACAATAAAAACCCATAAGCCACTTGGTAGCTTATGGGTATATAACACGCAAAATGAGACTGTGGAAAATGCTATATAGGAATAGCCTTTAAACGCAAGTTAACTTATATCAGTTTAGCCAAGACCGCTTGACCCATTTCCTTACAACCTACTTGCTTAAGTCCAACTTCGCTGCTATCTAAAATATCTAACGTACGTAGACCATCATCAAGCACATCACTGACTGCTTGCTCAATTGCTTGTGCCGCTTCTTCTTGCTTGAAGGTGTAACGCAGCATCATAGCAACAGACAAGATAGTCGCTAATGGGTTGGCTTTATCTTGTCCTGCGATATCAGGCGCTGAACCATGACACGGCTCATACATGCCCTTACCTGACTCATCTAAGCTCGCTGATGGCAACATACCGATAGAGCCTGTCAACATCGCAGCTTCATCAGATAGGATATCGCCAAACATGTTACCTGTCACCATGACATCGAACTGCTTAGGATCTCTAATCAACTGCATGCAAGCGTTGTCAGCATACATATGTGATAACGCTACATCGCTATAGTCAGCTTGTTGCATCTCGATCATCGTCTGTTTCCACAGCTCAGTGACTTCTAATACATTGGCTTTATCAACTGAACATACCTTAGCTGCTGTACCTGCTGCTTGCGCACGCGTTTTTGCCAATTCAAAGGCAACTTTACCAATGCGCTGAATCTCACTTGTGCTATACACCATCGTGTTATAGCCCTGCTGCTCACCATTTTCTAGTGTGCGGATACCACGAGGCTCGCCAAAATAGATACCGCCTGTTAGCTCACGAACGATCAATAGATCTAAACCTGAGATAATTTCAGGTTTGATACTTGAGGCATTAGCCAACTGTGGATAGAGCTTGGCTACGCGTAGGTTAGCAAATAAACCAAGCTCACCGCGGATTTTCAATAGACCGCGCTCAGGGCGTTTACTACGCTCGATTGCATCCCATTTAGGACCACCAACTGCACCTAGCAATACGGCATCTGCGGCGCGAGCACGAGCCAATGTCTCATCTGGCAAAGGCTTACCAGTTGCATCAATAGCTACACCGCCAATCAATCCAGACTCAAGCGTTAAATCAAGTGAAAACTTATCATTGACAGCCTTGAGCACGTCAATGGCTTGGGTCATAATTTCAGGGCCAATACCATCACCCGCTAATGTTAAAATCGTTGCCATACCTGTCTCTTATACACATCTCCGAGCCCACGAGACGGACTCCTATCT
>CAJXUF010000068.1 GCA_913061175.1 uncultured Psychrobacter sp. | reverse complement strand
GCTCGGAGATGTGTATAAGAGACAGCCCTTAACTCACCGTGATCATTCACAATCAGTGCGCTTTGTGACGGGGTTTCTGAAGGCTGGCGCGCCCAACAGTAATTTTAAGAACTTCTTGAATACTGATGAGACAGTGGTGTTTTATATGGGTCTGCATTCGCTGGCTCGTTTGACTGAAGGCTTGGTTGATGCTGGTCGTAGTAGCGAAACGCCCATTGCTATCGTCTCTAATGCGAGTATGCCCAATCAGCAGGTATTGACAGGTACGCTTGCAACGATTGTTGCCAAACAAGAACAAGCACAATTGCCAACGCCTGCCCTCCTAATTATGGGCGACGTGGTCAGCTTGCATCATGATTTGGCTTGGTATAATTTGCAAAATCAGCAGCACAGTCAAAACAGCGATGATATAGCTAAAAATTGGTTGCGTGAAGGGTCAAGAGGTAAAGCAGTAAAACAACCAATAAACCAACAAGCGCACGCCCTATCGATGGTCGCAAATCTTGCGACGCAGCAAGGAGATGGTCTGAAGCAACTGATTATTGACTAGCGATTACTACTGACCTGCAAAACGATGAGTCTTGAATAAGAAGAAAACCCTACCAGTATATTATTGGTAGGGTTTTCTTTTGGCAACAGCGCAAATCTCAACGATTCTTGCTAGAATGAAGACTTTCTACTGCTCACACTTATAGTCTACTTATGCCCATACCTGATGCTAGCTTGCCTTCTTCTTTAACCACGCAAATGAAACCTTTGACCATATTGCATACCTCGGACTGGCACTTGGGGCGACGTCTGTATGGGCGTCTTCGTTACGAAGAGTTTGAGTCATTCCTGCATTGGTTACAAGACACCATCAGCGCACAAAAAGTAGACATATTGATCGTCGCAGGTGATATCTTCGATACCATGACCCCAAGCAATAAAGCCCAAGCGCTGTATTATGAGTTTTTGGGTAAGGTCTCACGCTCCTGCTGTCAGCATGTGGTTATTGTCGCAGGCAATCACGACTCACCAACTTTTTTAGATGCGCCAAGCAATGTGCTTAAGTTTTTGAATGTGCATGTGATTGGCACTGCTTGTGATGACTTGGATGACGAAGTATTGGTCTTGGGTGATGATGACAACAACCCTCATTGTATTATCGCCGCTGTGCCCTATCTGCGCGATCGGGATGTGCGTAGCAGTAGCGCTGGCGAGTCCGCAGATAGCAAAGACGCCAACGTTATCGCTGGTATTTGCGAGCATTATGACAATGTTGCAGATATTGCGAAGGCTAAGCAAGCCGACTTAATCAAAACGCATCAGCGATATATTCCTATCGTTGCCACAGGACATCTATTCGCGTCTGGTGGTAAAACAACCGAAGATGATGGTGTACGCGAGCTCTATGTCGGCTCACTAGGTAAAATCTCCGCCGATATGTTCAATGATGGCTTCGATTACGTTGCACTTGGGCATTTGCACGTACCGCAGCGTGTTGGCGGTCGTGAGAGTATTCGCTACTCAGGCTCACCTATTGCGATGGGTTTTGGAGAGGCCAAACAGCAAAAGCAAGTATTACTGGTACAGTTTGGTGCTGCAGAACATTTTAATAATGGTATCTCAGAGTTGAATGTCGCACCTGATAGTATTACTCCTCATGCTATCCGTACAGCTGCTGACATTGAAGTCGCCCAAGTGAAAAAATCAGTAGATAAATTAGTAGAAAAATCCGCTAAAAAATTGGCGAGTCAGGAACTGCCTTTCATGGATGACTTGTTTGGCTTTGATGAGCCTTCAGATGATGAAGATGTGGCACAATCTACTGCCGTAGAAAATATTCCTGTTAAGCAAAATACAAACAATCAACCAACCTCGACTGATGCCACTACTATCAATAAAATACTGTATCGCGATGACGCTAATCAGATGCAAGTAGTCTCCCTGCCCATCCCAAAATTCCAACAGCTGGCGCAAATATCTGGTGACTTAACCAAGATTGATCAAACCATTCAAGCGCTTACGCAATCGGACTCTATTTGGCTAGAGATTGTCTATACAGGGGATGAGATTGTCAGTGATTTGCGTGAGCAAGTACAAGCAATGGTAGAAGGGTTACCCTGTGAAGTGCTTAAGATAAAAAACACTCGTACTTATAACAAAGTGCTTAATCAGCAGCAGACTTCCGAGAACTTGCAGGACTTAAATGAGATGGAAGTGTTTGAGCGCTGTTTGACGATCAATGACATACCTGACTCACAAAAAGACTCATTGCGCGATGCCTATGGCCAGATACTTTATAACTTACGTCATGAAGACAAACAGGCGGAATGATATAAGCGACATATCATGACCACACTTCCTTATCTTCCTCAATTTTTCGCAGTTGCGGCTATTACTAATATTAAGACTTATCCATGCGCCTAATCGAACTCAGACTAAAAAACCTTAACTCTCTAAAAGGCGAATGGCATATTGATTTTGCTGATACTGCCTTTACCAATGAAGGCATCTTTGCTATCACTGGGCAAACAGGTGCTGGCAAGACCACCATATTGGATGCTATTTGCTTAGCGCTATATGGTGAGACGCCAAGGATTAATAGCATCAGTAAGAGCAGTAATGAGGTGATGACGAGGCAGACGGCAGAGTGTTTCGCTGAAGTAGTGATTGACTTAAATGGCGAGCAGTATCGTTGCCGCTGGGGACAGCGCCGTGCTTACAATAAAGCAGATGGCAATCTGCAAGATGCGACTCATGAAATCGCTAAGATAAACGTTGATGACTCGTCAAAAGAGGATGAGCTGTTAGAGAGCACCTTAAAGCATACCAAGAATAAAATCATTGAACTGACTCGGATGGATTTTCAGCAGTTCACTCGCTCTATATTGCTAGCTCAGGGTAGCTTTTCAGCATTTCTAAAGGCAAAGGCTGATGAACGCGCTGATATATTAGAGAAAATTACGGGCACTGATATTTACGCGACTATCTCAACACAGGTTCATGATAAGAAACGTACCGAAGAAGAAATTCTCAGCAAACTGCAATACGGTTTAGATGGCTTGATGCTCTTAAATACCGATGAAGAAAATCAGTTAAAAGCCGATTTACAGTCGTATCAAAGTGCCCAAAGTGAACAGCAGCAGACCATTCAAGATTTGGCCGAAAAGATAAAGTGGCTAGATAGCGTGACAGAGTCAAAAGAAAAACTGAATATTTATCAAAGTGACTTGGTGCAGGCTCAGCAAGCGCAGCAAGACTTTATCCCTAGTGCTAAACGCTTAACCGCTGCTAATAAAGCATTGGAGATTGACAGTCAGTTCAGCCAACTTGTGCATAGTCGCGATAATTTAAAACGCTTGCAAGAAGAACAGCAGCAGATCAGCAGCATCCTACCGCAAAAACAAAATGATCTAGAGCAAGCAACCATACATCTAGAGACAGCAAAAACTCATGCGCAAGCTACCCATGAAGCTTTGCAAACGGCTCTACCCAATATTGCGCAGGCGCGTAGACTAGATATAGACATTACGCAGAATAAACATGTCTTAAAAGATATTGAGCAAAGACAGCAAACTCTAACGGGCAGCACTCAATATCTAAATAAAGAGATAGACAACCATAAACAACAGGCTGCACAAAATAAAACCCAGCTTGCAAGTGTCGAAAGCTATCTTGATGAAGCCCATGAATTAAACACTATCGATAGTGACATAGCGAATTTCAAAAGTCATTGCGGCCGACTAAAAGCCCTATTGCAAGAGAATACCGCCCTATCAGATGATAAAAAAAGCCAGCAGCAACATATCTACCAATATCGCGCCAATCTTGACGTCTTAAATCAACAGAAAAAGACAAAAGACACCACCATGTTGTCTATACAGGATAAATTGGCCGCTTTACAACAAGAGCAAACAGCATTAACCCAAGCGCAGTCATTGGCTGATATGCGAGATGAGCAAGAGCAGATTGATGATATCAACCGTCAACTTGACCAAGTGAGCGTTAAGGCAAAACAGCACGATGAGCTTAGCGTACAAGGAGAGAAAATAGTTGCGACCTTGCCAGTAATGAGTAACGACCTCACGAAGCTGGCAGGCTTAATCGCTGATAATGAACCGGCGCTCGGCGCTGCCAAAGAAAAGCGTCAAGACAAACAAACCCAGCTGTATTTACTACAAAAAGTCGCCAAATTAGAAGACTATATCGCTGACCTAAAAGATGGTCATCCCTGCCCGCTTTGCGGTGCGTTAGAGCACCCTTATAGCGAAGACCATCCGCACTTAGCGCAAGAAACGGAAGCAACACAAACTCAGCAGCAAATAGCAGAGCTGGATACGACTATATCCAATTTAGAAGATACTTTATCTAAACATCGTATTACTCAGGCAACTGTAAGGCAGCAGTTTTCGCAGCAGGAAGAGCAACAGACCTTATTGAACGAACAAATACAAAAGTTAAAGACAGAGATCGACCAGTTGGTCAGTTCAGTACTAAATAAAGGCTACTCTCGATTTATTACTGAAATATTAAAACCGTTGATGCAGATTGAGATGCATGTAGATGCGCTGTCATTATTAGACAGTAGCAAAATCAAGCTAGGTAAGCGTAGAGAATCTCTTAAAAATACGTTAACTCAATATGAAACGCTTAGCGAGTCGCTCTCTACGATACGTAATGACATCGAAGCGTTAGACAAGGAGCAGCGTGAGCTAACCAGCGCTATTAATGAGATTGAGAGCAATAGTGAAAAAACAACATGGGCTATAGAAAACTTAGACAAAAAATCTGCTGATAATTTTTCTGAATTGACTGTGCTCAAAATAGATATATTAGCCCTGTTGAATAAATATTCCACTGGCAAACATCAGTCAGACGCAAAAACGGCGATACGTTCTTCACTGCAATCATTACAGCCGCTGATAACCAGCATTGAAAATCAAACCGCACTAAGCAATTTTGACGCTCAGGCACATATCAATACCCTGCGCCAATGTCACAGTGCCCTTTTAGAAATCAAGAAACAGTTTAACGACTATAGAGAGAAACAACAAACTCTAAAGACATCACTCGGTCAACTAGAAACACAAATCGAGACCAAGCAGTCTCAGCTCGACAAAGAAGAAAGTGAGCTTGTTAAAACCTCTCAACTCGCGGCTGAAAAAGCGAACATGTTTGAGCAATTAAAAACAAACAGAGATGAGGTCTTAGCTGATAAAGATCCTGAAGCAGAAGAAAAGCGTTTGCGTGAGGCGTTAGAACAGGCTAAAACCACGCAGACCTCTACGCAAAGACAGCTAGACAATGCTGAACACATACTTAGTCAATTGCTTGATAAGCAGCGTCACGTGACTGAGCAAGTGACCATAGTACAGGGAACACTCAATACTCAAGAGGATAGCTTTAAGTTAATACTTACTACTTCTGATTTCGCTGATGAAATAGATTTTACCAATGCACGCCTGCCAATCGATGAACGCAACACACTTAGACAGCAGCAGCAGCATATCGATTACGCGCTAAAACAAGCGCAGTCTTTATTGGATGCAACACAAAAAACACTGGCGGATAAACAAGCCAATCCGCTGACAGTAGACGATAGAGAAACGCTTGTCCAACAGCAATCACAAGCCCAAGATGAGTTTAACAAACGAATTGAGTCAATCGGTGCAATCAGTCAGCGTTTAAAAGACAATGAAGACAAGAAAACTACCCAACAGGCTCAGATTGATGCCATCACTGCCCAAAAAGATAAGCTGCAAGTTTGGCAACAACTGCATAAATTGATTGGCTCATCTGATGGCAAAAAATTTCGTACTTTTGCTCAAGGGCTAACCTTTGATCTCATGGTCACTCACGCCAATACGAAGCTGCAAAAAATGAGCGATCGCTATTTGCTGGCTCGTGATGATAACAGTCCACTTGAGCTAAATGTGATTGATAACTATCAAGGTGGCGAAATTCGCAGCACTAAGAATCTCTCAGGCGGTGAAGGTTTTATCATTAGCCTAGCGTTAGCATTAGGACTGTCGCAAATGGCCAGTCAAAACATACGCGTGGACTCGCTATTTTTGGATGAAGGGTTTGGTACATTGGATGAGGAATCTTTAGACATTGCGCTTGATACGCTGACCAATCTACAGCAAGAAGGTAGATTAATCGGGGTGATATCTCATGTACAAGCGTTAAAAGATCGTATTTTAACCCAGATTAAAGTCGAAAAGCTCTCGGGTGGATTTAGCCGAATTAGTGGCCAAGGGTGTCATAAAGTCGTCAGTGAAAAAGCATCATAAGTTAGGTTGATTACTTTATTACTTAATACTTTTGATTAAACCATTTCTTTTGGACAATAAAAAACCACCGAACATGAAGGACGGTGGTTTTTTTTGAGACAGTTTCGGGTTGATATTACTTAGTAACTAAACCACTAAGCTCACTCATCAATACTGACAATGTCGAAAGACCGATTTGACCTTCTTCATCGTTGCTATGCAGCTCATCTAACTTATTCATCTCTGTGGTGACTGCTGCAAGCTGATCGACGTGTCTTGCTCTCCATTCACTAAATGCTTGCTTAGCATCTGGTTTTGAGAGTACCGCATCCATCAATAGACGCAAGCTGCGTGACAGCTCGTTCACTAACGCGTGGCGTGCACGGCGATCCCAATAGTCTTGCTGTGGTAGGCTGGCAATATTTTCCATCATCCAGTCTAACTGCAACACTTGATAAGCTTCAAAGTATAAAGTTGCTATCTCATCGACAGGACGCTCGTATTGCTCAGCAAGCAATGCAGCGTCAAGTGCATCGACATGGTACGGTAGCATTGCAAATAGCGTAGCGTCATTATCAGACAGCTCCTTTTGCATCAAGCGTTTGGTATCTTCTTGCAGATATTGTGCAAACTGCTGCTCGATAAAACCACTTGGCTTAGTCAATTTTTCAACGCTTTCACTGAAGCGGCTAATCATATCAGCAACTTGTAAGTTTTGACCGAAGGCATTGATAAACCAAACCACACCGCGCTCAAGTGAATCCCGTAGACGTAGCTCAAGGTTCAGCAGTAATGTGGCCTCAACTTGATTGTCTAATGCTTCAAGTGCTTTCCAAGCGCGCGATACGTTGAATACATCACGGCTAATCGCATAACCACGTACGATAGTGGCTAGTGATTGATCGGTTTCCTCAAAGAGACGGAATAGCGCTTCAATACCTAAGCGGTTGACCACACTGTTGGTCAAGTAAGTACTGATGATCTCGCGATGCAAACGGTGCTCAGTCATCTCATCAAAGAAGCGTGAAGCAAGCTCATCTGGGAAGTACTTACGTAGCTCATTGATAAAGTACGGATCATCTGGTAAATCGGATAAGAGTAGATTGTCATAAACCCACATCTTGCCATAAGCCAAGACTACTGCTAGCTCAGGATTGGTCAGACCAGTATCCGCTTTTTGACGCTTCGCAATCTCTTCATCTGATGGTAAATACTCAATCGCACGATCCAAACGCCCTTCACTCTCTAACATCTGAATAAAGCGCTGATGATCACTCAGGTTAGCTGCTGCGCGGATATGGCTCAGCTCAATCGCTTGTGGTTGCAAGTAGTTTTGACGCAGTACCAATTCTGCTACGGTGTCAGTCATACTCTCCAGCAACTCATTACGTTGCTTCAGTGTCATGTCGCCTTGCTCGACCACTTTGCCAAGTAGGATTTTGATATTGACTTCATGATCCGAGCAGTTAACACCGCCTGAGTTATCGATTGCATCTGTATAGATACGTCCGCCCGTTTGAGCGTACTCGATACGACCTTGCTGGGTTAGACCTAAGTTACCACCTTCACCAACAACGGCTGCACGTAGCTCATTACCATCGATACGCAGCGAATCATTTGCACGGTCGCCCACATCAGCATGTGTTTCATTTGCACTTTTGACATAGGTACCGATACCACCATTCCAGATAAGATCGACAGGTGCTCGTAGTAACGCACTGATCAAATCATTCGGTGCAAGGCTGTCTTCACTGATATCGAAGAGCGACTTCATCTCAGGACTGATAGCGATAGTTTTGTCTTGGCGCGAGAATATCCCACCACCTTGACTGATTAATGATGCTTCATAATCTGCCCATGATGAGCGTGGTAATTCAAATAAGCGTGCGCGCTCAGTGTATGAGGCCGCCGTATCTGGATTAGGATCAATAAAGATATGCAAATGGTTAAAGGCAGCAACTAGCTTAGTATGCGTTGATAGCAGCATACCATTACCGAATACATCACCACTCATGTCACCAATACCGACAACGGTAAAGTCATCACGGTTTTGGATGTCCATACCGCGCATACGGAAGTGACGTTTGACCGACTCCCAACCACCGCGAGCAGTGATACCCATTGCTTTATGGTCATAACCTACTGAGCCACCTGAGGCAAAGGCATCATCTAGCCAGAAGTTGTACTCTGCTGCTAACGCATTGGCAATATCAGAGAAAGTAGCTGTACCTTTGTCTGCTGCAACAACCAAGTACGGGTCGTCTTCATCATGACGTACCGTGTTGGCTGGCGGGACGATGTTGCCATCTACAATATTGTCTGTGACATCAAGCATACCGCGTAAGAATGTCTGATAACAAGCGATACCTTCTGCTTGGAACGCCTCACGACCATCAGCCATGCTCTTGGTTTTTACAATAAAGCCGCCTTTAGAGCCTACAGGGACGATTACTGCGTTTTTGACCATCTGCGCTTTGACAAGACCAAGTACTTCGGTACGGAAGTCTTCCATACGATCTGACCAACGCAGACCACCACGAGCGACTTTGCCGCCACGTAAATGTACAGCTTCGACGCGTGGTGAATACACAAATATCTCAAACATTGGCTTTGGTTTAGGCAAGTTTGGAATGTCTGCTGCCAAGAACTTAAATGACAGACGATCTTTGCGTTGACCATCGCTATCGACTTGATAGAAGTTGGTACGTACCATTGCATTGATCAAATCTAAGTACCAGCGCAAGATACGATCTTCGTCTAGGCTATCGACATCTGCTAGCGCAGCTGTGATTTGCTCTTGAATGGTAGCAGCCTTTTCTTGACGTTCTTCTTCGCTATACTTAGGATTCATACGTGCGTCAAACAAACTACCTAACGCCACACTGATATCGCTGTTTTTGACCACAGTTTGCTGAATATAAGCACTAGAGAATGGCGCACGGGCCTGCAGCATATAGCGAGACAATGCACGCAATACGACGACATCATAAGTATCGAGCTTGGTCGTTAGTACCAATTCATTAAATGAATCGCTCTCCACTCGGCCTGCCCAGATTTGCTTGAGGCTGTCTTCGAACTGACCACGCACGACTTGCATATTGACCGTATCGACATGCTCTAGGGTCAGCTCATACTCTTGCATCCAGATAGGCTGCTCTGGCAAGTCAAACTCATAAGTTTGTGCTGAAATAACTGACACACCAAAGTTTTCAAGTATTGGTAATACTTTTGACAAGATAACCGGCTGCTCGCGACCGTATAGCTTTAGGTGGAGCTGGTTACGTGCATCGCCTGTCGACTGGTATAAGTGCCAAAGCATCGGTTGCTCTGCGGTCAGTCCTGCCAGACGCTTCGTATCTTCGACTGCGGTACGAGCATCAAAACGCTCTTGGTAGGCAGCAGGGATATAGTTTAAGAAGCGACGATTTAAAGCATTGGCTTGTTGCTCGCCCACATTGTCGAGGAGCATCTTTTGATAATTATCATCCCATGATTGCATTAGTGCTGATAATTTGGCTTCAAGTGTGGCGATATTGACGTCATTTACTTGACCAGGCACGGTACGTACGTGGACGTGTACACGAGCATGCGCAGATTCATTGAATTCAGTAGTAAACCCTGAAGACATACCGTTATAGGCGTCTTTTAGGACGTTTTGTACTTTAATACGTAGCTCGGTGTTGAATTTGTCACGCGGGATATAGACCAAGCACGAAACAAAACGCTGATAATGGTCGATACGGCTAAATAGACGTAAGCTCTTTTTGTCTTGTAGTTGAGTAATACCCGAAACAATTGGATATAGCTCTTCGACACTGGCTTGGAACAAATCATCACGCGGTAAGGTGTTGATCACATGCATCATCTTGTGATGAGCGTGACCGTCACGTGGCAAGTCTGCCATCGCCATGATCTTATTGGCTTTTTCGCGCAATAACGGTATTTGCTGTACAGTCAGCTGATAGGCTTGTGACGTAAGCAAACCGATAAAGCGGTATTCACCAATTAGGTTACCGTTATCATCGAACTTATGAATGCCCAAAAAGTCCATATATACTGAACGATGCACAGGTGATACACGGCTTGATTTAGACAGCATCAACACGCGCGGCTCAGTCAATAATTGCTTTAAGCCTCTAGGCAATTGGCTAAAGCTTTCTGATAGCTTATCTTTTTCAGAACCACGTAATAGGCCCAGACCACTGTTACCAATCGCAAATAAATCCAAATCGGTCGGCTCAGAAGTCACTTCGATAGACTGACCACCTTCTAAGCGGTATTCACGATATCCTAAGAATATAAAGTGATCGTCTAAGATCCAATCTAAAAATGCTTGGATTTCTTGTTGTGAATAGAATACTTCTGGTAACGGCTTCGTTGAAAGCTCCGTTTTGATGTCATTCAACTGCGCACGCATCTGTTTCCAGTCGCCAACGACTGTATCAAGCGTGTCAATTTTTGACATCAGCATTTTTTGCAGTGCTTCCAAGTCTTCGTTGTCTTGGTAAGCAATTTCACAATGAATCAATGACATATGTGAAGTGGCACTTTCATGTGCGCCTTCGATATGGGTAATAGCACCATTGTCATCACGCTCAACACTGATGATGATGTTGTAAGTACGATGAACATCGATACCTTCAGCTTCTAGGCTCATCAAAATCGTATCAACTAAGAATGGTCTATCATAAGCTGCGATTTGAATGACAGTGTGCGAGCTGTGAAAGTGCTGCTCTTCTGCTGCTGGGTTTAGTACTGTCAGCTGCGGCTTGCTGCCGTCGTAAGCTTTGAGTAGTGTAAAGTGATGTAGCGCCATGCCCGCCAAGTCAGCATTACTAATCGCCTCTGCAGTTTCTTGATGCAGCGGCTGATAATAGCTATGAATAAAATGATCAAATAGCGATTTGTCTTTTTGTACATAACTGGTAGCAATATCGCTTATCTGGCTAATGCGCTCTTTTGCGATACTGAGGGAGTTTGGCATTTCCTGCGTCCTTTTTTTATAGATTTGGTTTAACATTTATTTATTTAAGTTTATCGATTTAGATTGACTACTGTTACTGCATATTCATCATTGGTGCAACGGTGCAGTATTTCCATTCACGCGACTTATTTTATTTTTATAACAGTTAGAAATTTTCTCCTTTTTTGCTCTTATTTTTTATTAATATATAGCCATCAGAATTTAATACTACCAATATAGTGAAGTGTAACGCACATAAGGCGCGAGCTAAAGTGTACAACATCATTTCATGAATCAGCGATGTGTCGATAACCTTTACTAATGAGACAATGCATTTTTAGACATCGATATGGATGATTCGGTGCTGGCAGGCGGATACTCATGGTAATTGAAGGCGTTTTTTTGTTAGAATATGCCAACATATTTAAGAGCGTACGACTCGCTCACTATTAACTTTAATGCTAAGGGCAAAAGGTATGATGAATATTTTGGTGGTTGGCTCAGGTGGTCGCGAACACGCATTGGCATGGCAATGTGCAAAAGATGACAATGTAAAAAATGTCTATATCGCTCCTGGCAATGCTGGCACCGCCCTTGAGCCTAAATGCCAAAACGTTACGCTAGAGTCTACCGACGCTGACGCTGGCGAGCATAGTGCTGTTATCGCCTTTTGTCAAAATAACGATATCGACATGGTAATTGTTGGTCCAGAAGTGCCTTTGGTTACGGGTATTGTTGATGCTTGTCGTGATGCAGGTATCAAAGCATGGGGCCCAACAGCTTACTGTGCACAGTTAGAAGGCTCAAAAACTTTTGCTAAAGAGTTCATGGAGCAAAACAATATCCCAACCGCTGCTTATCAAGGTTTTACCGACGCAGTCGCTGCAAAAGCCTATGTCGATGAGCAAGGCGCGCCTATCGTTATCAAAGCAGATGGTCTTGCTGCAGGTAAAGGTGTCATCGTTGCTGAAACGATCGAACAAGCACATGAAGCTATCGACGATATGCTAGCGGATAATAA
This sequence comes from uncultured Psychrobacter sp., assembly GCA_913061175.1. GTDB lineage: Bacteria > Pseudomonadota > Gammaproteobacteria > Pseudomonadales > Moraxellaceae > Psychrobacter. Next base: position 1,293 of record CAJXUF010000068.1, on the reverse strand, counting down.
GTTTGGTGATGCTGGCAGCCGCGTGGTTATCGAGCAGTTCTTACAGGGTGAAGAAGCCAGCTTTATCTGCATGATTGATGGTGACAACATTTTGCCAATGGCAACCAGCCAAGATCATAAACGTGCTTTTGAAGGCGATACCGGTCCAAACACTGGCGGTATGGGTGCCTACTCCCCTGCTCCAGTTGTTACCAGCGATGTTCATAACAAAGTCATGCAGCAAGTGATTCAACCAGTAGTCGAGGCCATGAAAAACGCAGGCCATCCTTATACTGGATTCTTATACGCTGGTCTTATGATTGATAAGGCAGGCGACCCGTATGTCATCGAATTTAACTGCCGTTTTGGTGATCCAGAAACGCAGCCTATCTTAATGCGTTTGCAGTCATCAATGGTCGATTTGGTCGCACAAGGTTTGGCAGGTCAATTACCTAGTGAAGCAAAATGGGATGTGCGCCCTGCTCTAGGTATCGTTGTCGCATCAAAAGGCTACCCTGAAACTTCGTCTAAAGGCGATGTGATTGCTGGTTTGCCAGAACTAGATCCTGATAACGACAATGCTGTTAAAGTTTTCCATGCTGGCACGGCATTTTCTAACGATAATGATAAAGAAGTCGTCACAAACGGCGGGCGCGTCTTATGTGTGACTGCGCTAGCAGATAGTATTTCTGATGCTCAGCAAGCCGCATTAGCAGTCACCGCTGCTATTAGCTTCGATGGTGCGCAGTATCGCCGTGATATTGGTCATCATGCCATCACTCGCGAAAATGCTTAGCAGATAAGGCATCCCTAGAGACATATTGAGTAACGTCTTGGGCAACATTTTAGATAATGCGAAGGTTTTGCTCAATATGTTTGATTAATAGTATTTCTGTATTTTATAGCTCTACATCATTATTTGACCTAGCATCATGCTAGGTCTTATTTTTTATTATCTTTTTGATACTGACCTATTGGCTATAAATAGATTTCACTAAGTTTTAATAACCAGTGAATTTGCTAAAAATTTCTAGCTATTTATTAATCATACTCAAATTAGTAAGCACCTATTTATCAATAGTTACCGCTAGATATTGGCTTACAAAGTAACTATCAATGGCCAGCTCAGGCTCATAAAACCAACGCGCTTTATATGATACAATTTTGTACCTGTGCATCACGTCTCCCTTGTATTGTAGGTTTCGAACCCGCAAATCAATACCAATTGGATGAATGATTATACTTATGGCAAATGATACGTCTAAACCTGTCTCTTATACACATCTCCGAGCCCACGAGACGGACTCCTATCTC
>CAJXUF010000067.1 GCA_913061175.1 uncultured Psychrobacter sp. | reverse complement strand
GATCTACACACTGCATATCGTCGGCAGCGTCAGATGTGTATAAGAGACAGAGGCATACCGTCTAATGTGATTTGCCCTGAGGAAGTCTCTAGAGTACGTGTTAATAAATTAACCAATGACGACTTGCCCGCGCCACTTCGCCCTACTAATGCAACTGTCTCGCCTGCTTTAATATTCAAGGTAAAGTCACGTAGAGCCACCGTCGAATCTGGATATACCAAGCTGATATTGTCTAACGACATTTGCCCTGATAGCGCTTTACTGATTGTGCCTGTGTCTTCTTCTTCTGGCTCATCAAGTAGTGCAAAAATCGACTCACCAGCAGCCAGACCTTTTTGCAACTTCTGATTAATATCAGTCAGCGAACGTACTGGCTTACTCAATAAACCTGCGGCTGCAATGTAAGAGATGAACTCACCTGCTGAGATATCATCTATTACTGCAGGTCGCAGCGCAAGCCAGACGACAACGGCCATCGCAATCGCCATCAACAGCTGTACGGCTGGCGTATTAATACTATTGGTAACAACTACCTTCATACCTTGGCGTAAGTTCTTCTTCGATGTTTTGTCAAAACGTGCTGACTCGTATGATTGACCGCCGTAGTTTTTGACCACTTGATAGCCGCCGATAACTTCATTGGTAATATGACTGACATTACCCATCGTCTCTTGGATACCTTTTGAGAGCTTAAGATAGCGCTTTGATGCAATGCGTACCAGCCATAGTATTGGTGGCAAGACAACAAATAAAATAAGCGTTAGACGCCAATTGCTATAGAACAAAAAACCTATCAATGCGACAACGGTCAAACCATCACGCAGCAAAGTCTTCATTGAGTCTGTACTGGCGGCCGTGACCTGTTCAACATCAAATATCAACTTCGATGAAATCGTACCGGCTGGATTGGCCAAATAAAATGAACTAGGCAAGCGCAGTAATTTGTTGAAAACTTCTACACGTAGCTCATAGACTAAGTTGCGTGAGACCAATGCAGAGTAATAGTTACCCAAAAAACTACCAACCCCGCGCACAAAGAATAGCAATATAATCAATAGCGGAAATAAGGTTTGTTTGCTTCGATCATTCTGATTGATAGCATCAGTAATATATTGCAAAAGCTTGGCAGTCCAAATCTCTGTCCCTGCATTAATCGCAAAACCTAACGCCGTCAATAGCAATGCCCACCAATAAGGCTTTAAATACCTTAATAAGCGTAATAGTGTCTTACTCTTAGGCGTAACGGGCGATACTGCCGATGCATTTTTAGCAGAAGATTTTTTAGAGTCAGGTAAATAAGCTTGGCTCATAAAAGCCTCAATTTGGGTATCGTGGTATGAATGGGCTGTGTGACACACAGTTTTATGATGATAAGACTATATCTGTTATTGCGGCAGCGTTTGGCCAAGTGGTACCACTGTACTGATATTTAAATTCAAAAATCCGAGCTTTCCAGCAATATCCATCACTCGTACCACAGACTGATGAGTCGCATTGGCATCCGCTGCAATAACAAATAGCATATCGCGATTACTGCCCGCCTCTTGCTGCAACATACTGGTCAGTTCAGCCTCGTTGCTACTAGCAAGTGTAATGCCGTTGACCAAATAGCTACCATCCTCTTGCACAGCTACTTCGATACTGTTGTTTTGTTCTGTCAGTGCAACACCTTCCGCTTCCGGAAGGATAATATTTAAACGACTAAAGTGATTAAATGAGGTAGCAAGTAATAAAAACACAATCAAAAACAGTAAACAATCAATCATCGGTGTTAGATTAATTTCAAGTGGTTCAACCGTTGGTTTTCTAAAACGCATATCAATCTCTTTAATTCAGCTACCATTTATAGGCTTAAGATTTCTATTCTTTAAAACCGCATTGACTACACTGCCGCTATGCTAGTCTTATCCGAATCCAACCCACCGAATGAACGTTCTTGCACAATACTATCTTCTATTGACGTACGGCTAGAAGATGTAGATGGCTGCGTACTAGCAAGTAAGTGATAATCATACAGCTCTTGAATCATAAGCCCTGCTTGAGTCTCAAACTGAGCATTAATATCAATGATACGGCGCTGAAAATAACGATAAGCAACCAGCGCAGGGATAGCAACAATCATACCAGCAGCGGTAGTGATTAGTGCCTGTGATACACCAGCGGCTAGCATCGTCGGATCTTGCATGGCGCCATCGGTAATCGCCAAGAACGACGAGATGATCCCTAATACGGTACCTAACAGACCAAGCAACGGTGCTATCGCACCGATAGTTCCTAACATATTGATGTTTTTTTCTAATTGATGAACTTGGACGCTGGCACGATTTTGCATGTGCATCGTCATCGACTCTAGCCCATACTGCCGATAAAGCAAACCCGTTGCCAAGATATCGCCAAGCGCCGTCTTTTCTTTTACATTCATCAATTGTGTACGACCAATATCACCATTTTCACGTAAACGAGTTATTAGCTGTTCGCGCAACCTGCTAGGAGCAACTTTATTAAACTGTAGCGTATGACTACGTTCAATAATGATGACTAATGCCAATATAGAACAGACCACGATAGGTGTCATTAGCCAGCCACCTGCTTTTACCAATTCCCACATACTCACTCTCTTCCATATTTTTGCAACAATAATTATTACAGAGGCGATTTAGCGTTTGGATAGATACAGCTAACTCGCAAACGTTATTAAGCCTGAGCTTCTATATGTTTAATCAACGCAGCTAATTGGTCTTGATTGTGGAAAAATATCTCAACACTACCTTGACCATCTTTTTTATGTTTTAGTTTGACTTCAGCACCAAGCATGTCTGTCAATCTTTGGGTCAAACGCTCTACATCACGAGATTGTACTTGTTCAGCACGATTGATTTTGGGCGCTGGCTGCAAGATTGACTTGACCAATTTTTCTGCTTCTCGCACGGTCATACCGCCATCGATAATCTTTTGCGCGATGATAGGTTGTTGTTCAGAGGACAACGCCAAAAGTGTGCGAGCATGACCCATATCTAGCGCACTGTTGGCCAAATGGTCTTTTACTGTATCATGGAGCTGATTTAAACGAAGTAAATTCGATACTGTCGTACGCGCCTTACCAACGACTTCAGCGATCATGGCATGACTCATACCAAACTCTGTATGAAAGCGCTGCAACGCCGCTGCCTGCTCAATCACTGACAAGTCTTCGCGCTGGATGTTTTCAATCAATGCTAGGGCAATCGCCAACTCGTCAGATAAAGCACGCTCAATCGCAGGGATAACCGCTTTTCCTGCCATTTTTGCAGCGCGCCAGCGGCGTTCACCAGCGATAATTTCGTGAGTGACAAATGCTTCACTTTTATCTTCATTTGCCAATAGCGGGCGGATTACGATAGGCTGCATCACGCCATGCTGCTCGATAGAAGACGCCAACTCTGCAAGTGCTGTCTCACTCATATCACGACGAGGCTGATACTTACCTGCTTGCAAGCGTGTGACATCGATCTGCACAAGGCTAATCTGATCTTCGGTTGCGCTCGTATCTGCACTATTGCCACGCGATTTGTTGAGCGACGCCTTGCTAGCAGCACGAGGTGAACGTGGCGCGCGAGTGCTATTCTCACTAGCAGCATCGTTATCAGTAGTCTTCGCAGATGATTTTTTACTGGCTTTTGTAGGAGTGATATCAGGCGCTATATCCGTAGACACAGTATTTACAGGCGCATTAGCATCTGGCGCAGCATTTTCACGCGCCACCATGTCGTCTTGCAAGGCAGAGGCGGTAATTTGCTTTTCTTTTTTGATTGACCCTAATAAGGCATCTAAGCCCCGATTAGCAGCCAACCCTCTTTTCTTCGCCATGATTACCTATCCTCTAACGCTAAAATAAAAGCCAATTGATTACTGATGCGGCTTACTAAATACAATGTTAAGTGTTCTATACTTATGCTATTCATTTACTGTCTTGATCAGTGACGCTTTTTATCTAAAAATCCTTTGTAAGAACTTTAGATAGAAACTAGCTACTTTGTTTCATCACTTCAGCGGCCAGCTTTTGATACGCGCGTGCGCCTTTTGACCATCTCTCATACGCAATAACTGGTAAGCCGTGCGCAGGGGCTTCTGCTAAGCGAATATTCCTTGGAATATGGGTTTTGTACATGATATCGCCAAAATGCGCTTCTAGCTCAGTAGAGACATCACGAGCAAGCGTGTTACGCGCATCAAATAGCGTTCTAACCACACCGCGAATGTACAGCTTAGGGTTCAACTCTGTTAGACGTTCAATGGTTTGTGATAAGTCTGCCAACCCTTCTAGTGCATAATACTCACACTGCATAGGGATAATTACACTATCCGTAGCCACCAGCGCATTAATCGTTAGTAGATTCAAACTAGGCGCACAATCGATAATCACATAATCGTATGGCTGTTTTTGTGTGGATATCTGATCGTTAACCAATTCGGCCATCGCTGTTTTGAACAGTTCATGACTGTCCGTCTTGCTCATCAACGTAATGTCCATGCCAGCCAAATCGCGATTGGCACCGATGACATCGAACCCTGCAGGACTAGTAACGATTGCTTCAGACAGCGCGACACCATCTAGCAAAACGTCCGCTATGGTAAGATCTAACTCGTTTTTGTCAACGCCTGTACCACTGGTCGCATTACCTTGTGGGTCTAAGTCAATCAGCAGTACATGCTTGCGTTTAGCAGCCAAGCTGGCGGTCAAATTTACTGCCGTTGTGGTTTTACCCACACCGCCTTTTTGATTCGCAATTGCTATGATTTCCATACACTCACTCAATTTTATTAGGGTCTATTACTTTTGACTCGGTTGGTACGATTATTTTTGTTCAATCTTGTACAGCGACACTCGCTCAGTATTTAAAAATAAGCAATTTATGGTCTAAAATACTCAGTTTGCGGTCGAGCATTTTAAATGCTTTTAAATACTATGTCATTTAGATACAGACGTAAACTGTGTTTCACAAAAAACAGCAACTGTTTCATGACTGCGAAGTATTTATGCTTTAACTGTCTTTAGCAGACATTTCAATTAAATGACGACTGTCGTGCAAACGTGGCACCGTCAGTTTAATGGTTTTGATATGCCAATCACTATCAAGTGCTTGCAGCTCTTCCTCACTCGGGACTTTGCCTTTCATAGCACATAAGAAGCCGCCATCTGCTAATCTTGGCTGCGCTACTTCTACAAAATCTATTAAACTGGCGAACGCTCGTGATGTCACCACAGCATAACTTGCTTCATGCGCTTCAATACGCGATGCAATCGGCTGCATATTACTCAAGCCAAGCTCGCTGCTGATTTGCTTAATAAAGCGGATTTTCTTCTGATTGCTATCAAGCGCAGTACACTGGCGCTCAGGCTGACAAATCGCAATAATAACTGCCGGCAACCCTGCTCCCGTGCCGATATCTAGCAACGATCCGGCGGGTAAATGCGTTATAATAGACAGACAATCTACCACATGCTTGATCAGCGCTTCTTCTGGATCAGTGATCGCGGTCAGATTATACGCTTTATTCCATAGTAAAAGCTGGTCTAAGTACAATAATAACGTGCGCTGCTGTGTTCCACTTAACGGTAGACCCAGCTCATTTGTCGCCTGCCCCAAAATATTGGCCAGCTTTGGCAATTGCGAACCAAGCTTTACGAAACCAGCCGGTTCAATATTAATATTACCCATACTAGCAGACGATGAAGAGTTTTTAGCGGAAGCTGACATACAACGAGTTATCCAGTTTTGACTTGTGAACCGTTTATTTTATCATGCAGTCTGCCCATTGAATAGTTGCAGATTGCGCCAATGTGGGACATCTTATACTATCTACGCTGATCATGAGGCGTTATTCTGCTTTGATTGCCTCCAATTCGCTGATTAAGTCATTCATTTTTTACTGTTTACGCTCAAGCATTTGCCTAAATATGATACAAAACTGCGCTTAATGACTTCGCTAATAGGTGACTATATCTTGTAAGATGTCATGATTAATTATAAAAAACTCAGAATACGCATGACTAGATAAAACCGACCGCCTCTCATATTCCTTTAATACTTTTTAAGATGATTTTTCAAACGCCTATGACAGAACAACCCTACACCCCTATATCGCAAGTATCAAAAGACGCTAACAATATGGTAGTACCTGCTACCGATACAAAAAACACTAAGCAAACAGCACCTGATACCCCAAACCCTATCTTCAAAGAAGTTCAGCAAAATTGTCGCATTTCCGCTGAGCAATTAAAACGCTATAGCGACTCTGATGAATTGCCTACAGACACACGCACTGCGCCCGACTTAGATGTGGGCTTCGGTCAACAACGCGCGCTCAAAGCATTGCATACAGCGCTAGATATTAAAGCCAGTGGTTACCATGTGTTTGCCGCTGGTGAGAACGGTTTGGGCAAACGTACTGTGATTAGTCGTCTGTTAACACGTATTGCCGCCGACGCACCGACGCCAGATGATTGGGTATACGTGCATAATTTCACTGATCCACGCACACCATTGGCGCTGCGTCTACCAGCTGGTCAAGCCTCGCTATTACAGCAGCAAGTTAATAACTTATGGCAGCAAGCAAAAAAGTGTTTAAGCCAACGCTTTCGTAGCGATCAATACCAAAGCAAAATTGAAGCCATTAAAAACAGTACTCATCAAAAAGAAAGTCATGCCTATGACGCGCTTAATGCTGAAGGCAAACAATATGACCTAGCATTGACGTTTCGCTCGTTCGATAATAAAGCCGTATTTGTCCATCCTAGTCAGCTGCCTACAGAAAGCAATAGCGATGATGACAAGCAAATAAAAACACCCAGCAATCGTAAAAATTTAGAAAAGCTCGATGATAGCGAAAAAGTTAACATTTTGGGCGATGAAAACACTGAGAGTAAAGAAAACCAAAACTCTATATATAGCAATAATGAGTATGAAGCTGAGCTGAATAACTTTGTACAAAAAAACCATATGCAAAAGCGACTGAGTCAATTGACTATCGCTTTAGAGCAATTAGAAGACGAAGCCAATGATGAGATAGAGGCATTACATCGTAGTATTGCCCAACGTGCTTTACAGCCATTATTTACTCCTATTTATGAGCAGTTTGCGACTCATCCACTTGTCGTGGCATATCTCAAGGCTGTATTTGATGACATGGTCACTCACGTAGAGCGTATCGTCAATGGCGATGATGAGGAATTTGTGACGGCAGTGTTGGCTACGACGCCCAGTCGTTATGCGGTCAATGTTATTGTCAGTCATACACCTGACAGTGGCGCGCCAGTGGTATTTGAAGATTTGCCAACCCATCTCAATTTATTAGGGCATGTCGAGCAAATCACCCAATTAGGCACAGTAACCACTGACGTGAGTATGATTCGTGCAGGTGCTCTACATCGCGCTAATGGCGGCTATTTACTGTTAGAAGCCAGCCACGTACTTGAACATCCTTATGCATGGCAAGGCTTAAAGCGCGCATTACAATCACGAAAAATAAAACTGTCTAGTCTAGAGCAAATGCTGACGCTAACCGGTAGCTTGTCTCTCTCACCAACGCCTATTGATTTAGATATCAAGGTTATCTTATTAGGTGAAGCAGATTTATATTACGAGCTACTAGAGCTTGAGCCTGAATTTGATGCCGTATTCAAAGTCCGAGCTGATTTTCATGACGATGTGCCTCGTACCATTGAGCATGAATTGGCATTGGTCGCAAAAATGGCTGATATCATCGATTATGCCGACCTTTACCCATTTGATAGCAGTGCGCAAGCCACGCTACTTGAGCATTTAAGCCTGCAAGCTGAAGAACAAGATCGCTTAAGCCTACACAGTGATTTATTGATTAAACTCTTGCATGAGTCAAATCGTCACGCTCGCTTAAATAATGAGACTATGGTGACGGCAGATCACGTCACTCAAGCAATCGATGACATGGATGAGCGTTCAGGATACTTGCGCGATCTGTACTGGGATGAGCTGAAAAACGGCCAACAGCTGATCCAAACGCAAGGCGATGCTATTGGACAAGTTAATGCATTGACTGTGGTCAGTTATGCTGATAGTGAGTTTGGCATGCCAGCACGGCTTACTGCGGTCATTCAGCCCAATATTGGCACAGGTGAAATTCTTGATATTGAGCGTGATGTAGACTTGGGTGGTAGTTTACACGCCAAAGGCATGCTGATTATGACCAGCTATTTGCGCGCGTTGTTTAGTCAACATCATGCACTGAACTTTAGTGCCTCACTGGCGTTCGAGCAGAGCTACGCGCAAATCGATGGCGATAGTGCCACTGTTAGCGAAGGCTGTGCATTGCTATCCGCGCTAGCAAACGTCCCTATCAATCAGTCTCTCGCGATTACTGGATCTATGAACCAGTTAGGCGAAGTACAGGCAGTTGGTGGCATCAATGCCAAAATCGCAGGTTTCTTCGACGCTTGCCGCGAGCAAGAGCTAACAGGCGATCAAGGCGTCGTCATTCCGATGGCCAATGTCAAACAACTGATGCTACGTGACGACATTATCGATGCGGTAAATAGAGGAAAATTTCATATCTATGGCGTCTATACTCTAAGTGAGGCCTTGACGCTGATGACTGGCTTGCCCATCGACACCATGAATAAAAAAGGCCGTTATCGTAAAGATACTTTATTTGGCAAAGTATTAAGCCGTCTGATGCTATGGGATGAAAATCAAGAAAACACGGACGACATCGATGATGAAAAGTCCAAAAAGAAAGCGAAGAAGAAGCGTAAAGAAAAACGTCAAAAGAAAGAAGGTAAGAGAGTAAAAGAAAAGCGTAAAGATGAGAAAAGTAATGAGAAAGGTAGCGAGGAAAGTAACAAGCAAAACGATGCTAAGCCTATTGATGACACCCTAAACGATAGCGAGACAACAGCTATCGATGAAGATGACAATTAAAATTTGAACGGTATTGCTGATACGTACGCACATTGCTGTTCGACTAGATTCATTGTTATGTCTATGGCTAGATCGAGCAGCAACCATCGAATAGCAACTATTAAATAAACATAAGCATGCATGAACGTTGCTAGACGCTACGCTGCTTTTCTGCGATGATTAACGGTTCCTGATCGAGCAAAATCATGCCAGAAACTGACTTGTAACTTCATAAAGGGTATCTCTTAATGACTGTACATCCTACTGATGCTGATAACATCCAAGCTCAGTCCAATCCTAGTGAGCAGGCAGGTGCGCTTGCAGCTGTAGACACTGGCACCTCAAAAGAGGCCAATGCCGCCAATATTAGTGACAATCGGCATGGTGCGGCAACGACTGCACGTCAATGGCAGGTACTATCACAACTACAGCGCAATCGTTGGGTAGGCACCACGCATATTTATGAGCAGCTGATGATGGCAGGCTTCGATATCAGCCTACGTACTGTCCAACGCGATTTGAACGCCCTTGCCAAACGCTTCCCTATCGAAAAAAACAATGCCAATCCACAAGGATGGCGCTGGAAAGAAGATGCCCCATTACAAAGTTTGCCGCACATGAACTTATCACAAGCGGTTGCTTTTAATATGGTCGAGGCCAATCTGACCCAGTTACTGCCACCTGTTATCTTAGATGAATTATTTCCTTGGTTTGACTTAGCACGGCGACAGCTCAAAAACAGCAAAGTGACCCACTCTTGGATAGACAGAGTGCGTATCGAGCCTGCCACCCAGCCGCTTATTGCACCAGATATAGATTTGGATAGTAAAGATAATATTTACCACGCGCTATTTTATCAGCTGCAAATTCATGCTTGTTATACTCGTAGCAACAAATTACAAGCCAGCGAATATATCCTAAATCCAATCGCAATTATCCAGCGCGGCGTGATTATCTATCTGCTGGCAACTCGTACTGACGACCCAGAAGCCACCATTCGAACCTTTGCCTTACATCGGTTTGATCGTGTTGAGATTCTCGAAACCGCTGCAAAAACGCCAGAGAACTTTCAACTCGATACGTATTTGGATGAAGGCAGCATGGGCTTTAGTCACCCACTGTTTGGCGAATTGGACGAGCGTGGCAAGAATACCGCTGTTGAGCTTAGGTTCACTAGGCAAGCTGGTAAGAGTATGACCGAAAGTAAGCTTAACGATGATCAAACCGTGACGCTAAATGAGGATAATACCCTTACAGTGAAGGCTACTGTTAATTTAACCTCACAGCTAGTCTGGTGGCTACGTGGATTTGGTAGTGGGTTATTAGATGCCAAGCCTGAACTACTTTATCAAGCAGTATTAGATAAGTCTTCGACAGCAACCAGTGAGTGATATCACTGATCTGAGATAGGCTAACATCCGTACGCCTTAAGTAAGTAAATACCAAATCTAGATAACGGTTAAAAACTAAGAATAAAAAAGGAAAGTTATGTCGACCACTGCCCCATCACCACTGTTGTCAGATAGTTTACGAGGACTGGGACTAGACGCAGGAACGTTGTTCTTTGCGCTCAATTATGAATTTACCAAAATTGAGCCAAAAGGCATGTTTAAGCGCTTCAAAAAAAATCAAAGCGCAATGGATATTGATTTGGCTTGCGTGTTGTACGATGATAATTGCGTCATCAGTGACATCGTTTGGTTTAAACAATTGCGAGATAAAGCTGAATCGGTCAAGCATCAAGGAGACAGCTTAAATGGTAAGGATCGCGGTGAACAAGCCATGTATCTTGCCCCGCTTGATCAAGAGCAAATCAGATTGGAACTCGAAAAAATTCCTGCTCATATTACTCATATTGGTTTAATCGCCAACTCATACCACGGTCATTCGTTTTCTAGGGTGAAAAAAGGCGATATTCACCTGAGTGACGATGAAGGAAACCGTTGTTTTGAAGTCAACCTTAAGCAGCTTCCACGCGACTGCACGACGTTATGGGTAGCCCATTTGCGTCGATCTGTTGATGACTGGCATTTAACATTGCAAAACTTACCACTCACTGCAGAGGGTCTAGCAGATGCAGCACAAGAAGTGGCTCATGAGTTAGCACGTGCACTGCCCATTCCTCAGGGGATATAACAGCAACTAGTCATCGAATATAAAAGAGGTCTTGTGCTCGCATAGCACAAGACCTCTTTTTATAGTCAGAATATTAACTACGATTAACTGCTAAAAACCTATCTGTTCTAAAACATCTCACAATTGCCTACAAAACTTCACCGCAATGCGGACAGAAGTTTTTTTGGCGCGTTTCTACTTCTTTTTCACGCCGTTCAAGCTCTTGCTCTCGAAGTACCTGTAAGACGATATTTTGTGCCTGCTCTTTATCTAAGCCTAGCTCTCGACGAATTTTATCAATCATCATCTGATTCTGTACCAGATCAAAGTCGCTATCAATCAACTGCTCACGAAAATGCTGTTCAAGCTCCTCGCGGCGCTGAGCCAATTCATTCGCCAATCCCGTCGCTAGAATACCAGCTGGCAGTGCTGCGAGACCTACGCCCAATATCGTAATGACAGCACCCAATATTTTTCCCGCATTAGTAATTGGCGTGACATCTCCATAGCCTACGGTTGTCAGTGTCACCACAGCCCACCACATCGCTTTAGGTATAGACTCAAACTCGTCTGGCTGTGCGTGATTCTCCACTAAATAAATACCGCTAGAGGCAGTCACAATCATAATAATAAGAATAAAGATAACAGCTTGAAATGAGCCTCGCTCCTTGCTAATCACGACTAGCAAGATACGCATTGAGGCAAAATAACGCGTCAATTTTAGGATTCGAAACAAACGTAAAATACGCAAGAAACGCAAATCAATATTGACAAAGAAATTCAAAAAGGCGGGCACGATGGCTACTAAGTCAATCAATGCGGATGGACTTCTAAGCCAATCCCATCGCTGTTTCCACGTTGTATTATCGGGCTTGGCTTCAGCCACACTCCACAGACGCAGTAAGTATTCAATAGAAAAGACAACGATAGAGAAGTTTTCGAATAAGGTAAAGTAATCTTGATAAGGGTAATACCACTGATCGACAGACTCGGCTATCACAGCCGCTACGTTAGTCATAATTAGAAATATAAGAAAATAATCAACGTAACGGCTAAATAACGTGTCATGTTCTTCATTTTGTAAAATATCATAAACAAAATGACGCAAGCGCCGTATAGATTGGAATAACATGCCAGCCCTATGCGGTGAAATACCGATTTGATATTAGTAGAATAAAACAACGGTCAAACAATAAAGACCAAACTTTCATCACAGAACATAGGAGATATTTGCAGCAATCATCCGTGACTTTTATCAGAAACGCTTTATTTGGTACTGACCTGTCCATTATTAGCCATGACTAACGGCTATACAAAATGCAAATAGTAAATATAGACCGATACCAGCAGTATAAACACAATTAGTAGGATAGAGAACCTTAAGAACTGTTCGTCAGCACGAAGCTGCTGGCTAATATCTTGCGCAGGTATCAAAAACAAGTGACATTCAGGACAACAAGAGTCTACCTGATTCAATATTTTCATAGTACGCGCATTTATACAGCGTAGAGGGGAGTTACTGCAATAGCCAAGCATAATATATTGCACCTCTTGTTGAATCATAAATAAGAGATACCGACTCACGTCAATGACACTTACTTAAAAAGCAGCTTTTGTTGTGTTTAATTATAGACTGTAGACAATTGAATTACATGTAAATGTAATTTATTGCAGAAATATTGCTACTTTATGCTCAAAACCTTACCAATAATAATGATTTTCGTATTATAATAGACATTAAATGTTACAGATTAAACTTTAATCATGACATTATGTATCAGTAGCTAATGCCATCCCTCATTAGAAAACTGCTGATAATTTTTTATTACGTTAAGGAATGAAATGATGAAACTACAATCCCTAGTTTTAGCAACTGCTGCTGCACTTACAATGACAACTGCTTTTGCAGTCCCTGCTGGTACTTGGTCTGTTGCTGCTGGCGCGCACATGGTTGATCCAAAAAGTGATAATGGTCAATTAGCTAACGGCACTTTAGCTGTAGAAGTTGATGACGACATTCGTCCAACTATCAGTGGTGAGTACTTTATCGCTAACAACGTTGGTATCGAACTGCTAGCTGCTATTCCATTTCATCATGACATTACCCTAACAGATAATGCTGGTAACGAAATTGATGCAGAAACACAGCACCTACCACCTACTCTATCTGTACAGTATCACTTCGATGGCTATGATCTGCCTATGAATGTGAAGCCTTTTGTTGGTGTTGGTGTGAACTACACAACTTTCTTCAAAGAAAGAATCTACCTTGGTAACGGTAATGATTTAGAGCTTGATGATAGCGTTGGTGTAGCTGGCCATGTTGGTCTTGATATTCCTTTTGCTCCTACCGAAGCTTTCCGTATCGATGCCCGTTATATGGACATCAAAACAGATGCAAGCCTAAACGGTACTGATATCGGCGAAGTTGATATCAGCCCTTGGGTATATGGCGTAGCATTCGTTAAACAGTTCTAAACTAGTAAAGATACCACTGTCTCTTATACACATCTGACGCTGCCGACGATATGCAGTGTGTAGAT